>CAZIIZ010000424.1:0-3535 GCA_964539225.1 uncultured Hyphomicrobiales bacterium
TTACTACTTCGCCCCTGCCGTCAATTATTTGAGCAAATGAATCAAAAGGTGATATCTTCTCTACTAATTCCTCTCCAATATCGAGCGAGAGTACGCTTACGTTACCGGTCGTTTTTTTTATAATTGTTTTAATAACGACTGAATTCGGTTCGTACTCAATAATTTCTACTAAGATTAACGGCTCAGATTTTTTGACTTCATTGTTTTTCATTATTACTTCCTGTCATATTGATGACATTCAAATATTTGCTTTACGGAAATACTCGCTTTGTAATTCAGTTATTATTTTTTCTCATCAACGAAGAAATTAGCAATTGCTTTGTCGAGTCCTTCTAAATCACTATTCAATTTATTTTTGAATTCAGCCCAATCGTTTCTTCCTTCTCTTTTGTATTCATCAAGAGTTTTTTTCAATTCAGAACGCTTCATCTCTAAATTTGCTAAATTCTTTTTGTTGAGTTTAGTATTATATTTCTTTTCGGCTTCGAGTTTAACTTTTATAGCTGCAATTGTTTTTTCGTAATTTTCAATTTTCATTTCTGATTCGCTCTTGAATTTCAAGAACTCGTTAGTAGAGTCTTGCACTGCTTTATTCAAATTATCCTGAGCTACTTGGGCATTATCCTGCGAAGTCTTAACTTCTTCTCTGGCTACTTCCACTTTTTTGGCTGTTGAATCGCATCCGGTAATTACTGTGCCTGCTATAAAAGCAGAGATTGCTATTGTTGAGATTATATTTTTCATATTGGTATTTTCCTTATTGATATTAAATTTTAAGAATAAATGTCGGCATTTTGCCGTTTTTTTATTTTTATAGAACTTTTTACTAATTAATTTCTAAATCGCTTCAATAAATTTATGCAATTCTTCTTTGCTTTTTCCTAATACTTTACCAATTTTGGTATGAAGTTTATTTATCATTTCCTCGATTTTGCCTTCTTCAAAGTTCAAATCGGTATCTGATAAATGCGGAAATTGCTCTCTCAACTTTTTCTTCTTATCCTGCCAATTATTTTTATTAATTGACGAGGACAGCACCTGTTTAGATAATTTGGACGACATAATTTTTCTTTCAAGAATTATTATAACAATATAGACAGAGCAAATTATTATGTGTAATTTCTAATTGGAGTAAGTATATTATACAAAATTCCACATTAATAATTTGCCTGTATTATTTAAGTATTTCAATGCACGAATTCGTATTCAATGTAAAAAACATTTCTTTACATTAAATTAGCAAACGAGATATTTTATTTTACAAAGATCATTTGTTTCATAATAATTTGTGTACCAGCGATTAAGCGATAAAAATATACACAAGAGCCAATCGAAGCATTACTGCCCGGATCAAAGATTGCTGTATATTGCCCTACTCCTTGATATTCACTTACTAATGTAGCTATTTCTGCACCAAGTGAGTTAAACACTTGTAAAGTAACTAATCCCGGTGTTGTAATATTGTATTTAATGATTGTAGTGCTGTTAAATGGATTTGGATAATTATTTGATAAAGAATATAGAGGCAAAATATCATCCACTCCAGACGACGCAAGTCGTAAATCTGTTGATAGCACTGGTGTTAATTGATAACCTTTAGTCGGATAAATTGCATTGGACTGACCAAGTACGCCCTCGAATTTTACGTTTGTATTCAACAATGGCATTCCATCTGTTTCGGTATCGTTACCGTTGCCGATACGTATTATTACAGAGTTGCTGATATCGCTTAGATCCGCAGTATTGTAGGAAGTTGCTTCTCGGAAATTAATATCGCCAGATGCAGTAATGCTTAAATTGTCCAAAGCAATCAGTTGACTTTCATATTGCTCGCCATTATTGGCAAGTTCTAATAAAGTTACTGGCTTCGGTACTATCGGAGTATTGAATCGTGAAAGTCTTTGATATTCAATTAAATCAGTACCATTAATTACTTTTAAATTATTGATTTCGGAGATTCGCCCTTGAATGCGAACAAGATCTGTCATTTCAATATCGTAATTTTTAACGTCATTAAAAAATGTACCTGTATCTTGAACTATAGTTAACGCTGCTGTAGTATCTTGGATGCGAGAATAACTTCCCATAGCTCGAGTAATAAAACCTTCAATCACAAATTCTGTACCTAAAGGCAGATTGCGAGCTTCTCGTATAGTGATTACAGGTAAATTTTCAACTCCAATTCCTTTAGCATTTATAGTATCAAGTCCGCCATTGTGAGTAAAGATGATTTTGCTTTCAATCGGTCCAACCTGAAGCGGAGCGAATGTAACAACAAATTCAAAAGTCGATCCCGGTTCAATTGATACAATTGTCGGATAAATTGTGAATTGACTATTAGCAATAGCTACTGAGCTTATCATTAGAACAGAAGTTCCGGCATTGCTTACGCATACTGCCTTTTGCTTAGTATTGCCTATTCTAACTGAATCAAATATTATATCTAAAGGACAACAAATTACGAATTTAGCAGTTGTATCAATTCCCACACCATTTCCACGAAGTTTTACTTCAGTCATGCCATTGGAAGCATTATGGTAGAAATATGCTTTGCTAGATCGGACACCTGCGATATTAGGGGTAAATGTTATATAAAATTTACATGTATTACCCGGATAAATTGTCGCCATATTTGGTTTAATAGTATATGCTGAATTGCCTAAGGAGACATTGCTTACATAAAGAATTCCTAATCCGGCATTTCTAACGACTACACTGTCTGTCTTTTTGGAACCGATATTTACATCGCCGAAGTCGATTTCAGTAGGATTGATTTCGCATATTGGTAATAGATTGTCTTCTACTCCAACGCCACAAACATAAATTGAATCTTTCCCCTCAGAAGTGTTTGTACTAAATACTATATAAGCCCATTGGAAACCTGGAGAAGTAGGGGAAAATCTAACAAGGTATTCCTTGGACGCATTCGGTAAAAGAGTCGCAGCTACGTTATTAATCGCAAAACAAGAATTCGTAGAACTAATTGTATTGATTATTAAGTTCGCATTGCCGGTGTTAGTAACAGTAGAACTATCAGTTTTATTTGTATATGTTTGCACATTTCCAAAGTTTAAAATAGTCGGATCAGCTGTAAATATCGGTGCTAATGGAGCTACGCCCATACCATAGACAATCACAGTATCTTTCAATCCGCTATCATTATGAGAAAATATTATCAAGCTACTTTGCACGCCTATAGATACAGGAGCGAATATTACGTAATATTTTTGACTTGCCCCTGAAGCAATTGTTAAATTGCCAGGAGTAAAGGTAAAGTTCGAATTAGAGCTTATTACGCTACTAATTATTAAATTACTTGTGCCAATATTCGTTACGGTTACAGAATCACGTTTAGCTGCTCCAGTTATAACATTCCCGAAATTAATAGAAGTAGGATTCACTACAAATATCGGTGCTAATGGAGCTAAACCAGTACCGTTGACAATAACAGTATCTTTTAATCCACTATCATTATGACTAAAGATTATCAAACTACTTTGAGCACCAATTGCAAGCGGTGAGAAAGTAATATAAT
>CAZIIZ010000425.1:0-3531 GCA_964539225.1 uncultured Hyphomicrobiales bacterium
GGCACCAACACAGATCTATTGAAGCTAATTTTGGCTGTATATTTTTTCAGTCCACAATCTTCCAGATGAGTAGTCGATGTTAGTTTTAATGGGATTTCAATGATGTCTCCCGGCTTGGCATAAATCAAAGTATCATTGAGCGACACGGTAGTTTTAGGCTCATAGGTAGTTATTTCGACTGGTGCAGAAGTATTAGAGCATAGATTTTTATCTGTTACAGTTAGAAAATAGCTTCCGGCTTGGTGTACTGTAATTGATTTGGTAGTGTCTCCGGTATTCCATAGATATTTGTCGAAATTCTTTTTTGCTGTGATAACGGTCGAATCACAATGGCACATATCGGTTTTGCCTTGTGCCATTATTTCCGGTACAGGCAATTCATAGACAAATGCTTTTACAGTGTCATAACCGCTACAACCCTTAGCGTCGGTTACCTTTAAATAATAAGTCATTTCAGAGTCAATTCCTGACACCATTGGCGACATTAAAGTAGAATCAGAAAGTCCCTTCGCAGGATGCCATTCATAAGTAAACGGCGGTGTGCCGGATGTAGGTGCTTGTCCAATTGATTCTGATGCTATTCCGCATAATTTTACATCCGCTCCAGCTTCAGCAATTGGTACTGGATTCATATTGACTGTAAGCTCAGAAATCGATTTTAAGCAATCCGGAACAATTACAGCATTTAGTATATATTTAGTTGTTTGAGTCGGCTTCACTTTTATATTTTTATCGGTAGAAGTGAAACCGAGCGGAAGACTACTCCAATGATATTCTATTGGCTCACTAGCATATTCAGCAGGGATTACGGCTTCAATCTCGATTTCATCACCGGGACAAATTTCATTAGCTGTAGGCTGAAGAGACATATCAAAATTATCTGAACAATTGAAGCAGTTCAGAGTACGATAATAAACTCCTCCTGCCAATATTGCATATTGATCCGGAGTGCTATGCCCAAGCTCTGGGGCTAAACCAAATGTATATTTAGTTTGGTCTTTTGATAATGTAATATTATTCTCAGTCTCGAAATTCCAAAATTTCCTCGGAATCACTCTTTCTATACCATTGAAAGACCAAGTAGCATTTGTAGTAGAAGTGGTCTGCAAATCGGAGACTAGCATAAATGCTCTTGCATTACTAGTAGTCTCGCATACGTTCATACCCTTTAAATCAAATTCTACGTTTACATAATTTCTGGAATCATCCCAAATCGAAATAATACCGTCATTTATTACTAAATGCCCTTGAAATTTTGCATCTAATTTCCTATAAACTACAATAAGGGTCAAACCATCGACATAATTCAAATACAGCTTCTCTTTATCGTACTTCATATAATAGTCTTCAGCAGCAAGATCAATTGTATAATTGCCATTTCCGGTAATTATTTCTGTAACATCGACTCTGTGAGATATTTTACCAAACTCAATTTCACTACCCCAACTATTTTTCTTTCCGATGCCTATTATGGTGCTCAAATATTCTTGCTTTAATGCTGAATTCTGATTTGTTACTTGGAATTTGAATCTAGGAGTTATCAAAGTATCAATGTTGTTATATTTTTTAATTGCAGTGTCCAATTGATTAGAATAAGTCATCAGTATATATGCTTTTTCTATTTTGGTGCATTCAGTAGGAATGCCCGAAATTGAAATAGTCGTTGGAAGAGAGTGCCCCGAATAATATCCAAACTTAGAATAATAGTCACCACTGTCTCTCTGAGTCAATTTGATAGATTGCTGCACGTAATCCAAACCGCAAGCATGCATATTAACCAATTCGTGTTGCAAAGTTTGGTTTTGAGCCATCGCAGAACAACTGAATATTACTACGCCTAATATCATATTTATAAATAATTTCATCTCATAATGCCTTTATAATTCTTGGAACATACAAAAATAAGAAATTCTATTTATATTATCCACATTAGTCTTCTCAAAACACGGAATAATCTGTAAATTAGTGGGGTTTTGAAATATTTTTAAAAATAATAAAAAAATATGTTTGTACTTTCACGAAAAATACGTATTTTTGTATTCCAAAGTTTTATTATTAACAATTTTGATTGCGGTAGAGAATGGCACATCATAAGTCAGCTTTAAAAAGAATACGTCAGACAAGAACACGTAAATTATATAACAGGCTTAATAAAAAGCACATTAAAGAAGCGATTAAAGAAGTTTTCGCAAGCGAAACTTACGAAGCCGGTTTTGAGAAATTCAAAAACGCTACTGCTTTGCTTGATAGATTGAGTCTAAGAGGAATTATGCACAAGAATACTGCTGCTAATAGAAAATCATCTATGGCTCGTTTCTTGAACTCGTTAAAAACAACAAATAATAACTAAATATTGTTATCTATTTCGATAGAGCGCCCGTAGCTCAACTGGATAGAGCACCTGACTACGGATCAGGAGGTTTGGGGTTCGAATCCCTTCGGGCGTACCAAAAGAATCTCGCATTATAATACATTGCGAGATTCTTTGTATATATTTAGCTATTATTTCCTAATTTATTTTACTAATCAACTACAGAAATAAAATGAAAATATTAGCAAGCACTGCTAACAGCGAAATTGCTAAAGTATATATAGGTTCATTCGGCGATGATCGTATCGTAGAATTCGTCGAATCCACAGAACCACCAATCCCTAAGCTCGACAAATGGGTACTAATTATCTCAACTATGCTTGGCTGTCCGGTCGGATGCAAATTCTGCGATTCCGGTGTGTACTATAAAGGTAAGCTAACGATGCAAGAAATGTTGGCTCAGATACATTATTTAATCCGTGAATCATATCCTGACTTAATTGTTCCGGTTAAGAAATTCAAAATTCAATTCGCCAGAATGGGCGAACCGGCATTAAATTCTGCCGTGATTGATACACTACGAGAATTGCCAAACACAATTTCTGCTCCGAGATTAATGCCTTCTGTTTCTTCAATTGCTCCGAAAGGTTGCGATAAGTTTTTCGAACATATTATTGAACTGAAAAATAATATTTATAAAAATAACTTTCAAATGCAATTTTCGTTGCATAGCACTAATCAAGAACAGCGAGATTGGCTTTTGCCTGTCAAGAAATGGGATTTTAACACCATTGCTCGATATGGAGAAGAATACTTTCAAAAAGGCAATCGCAAGATTACATTGAATTTTGCTCTTGGCAACGAAATGGAATTAAATCCACATGTACTATTGGATTATTTCGATCCCGAAATATTTTTTATTAAAATTACTCCAATTAACCCTACTTTTAATTCAGCTCGTAATTCTATATCGACCGTGTTTTCAGATAGTTCGTCCAATGAAGCTATATTGGAAAGCATTAAACAAGCCGGTTATCAAGTATTATTGAGTATCGGAGAAATTGAAGAAAATAAAATAGGCAGCAATTGCGGACAGCATATTTTAAATTATATGAAATCCGGCAATCAGTTTGAAGATGCTTATACCTATAAATTAGAATATAAATAGCTAGTCATTATACACATCTTTGGCAATAACGATAAATACTGTCATTCCGGTT
>CAZIIZ010000426.1:0-3529 GCA_964539225.1 uncultured Hyphomicrobiales bacterium
TCGAAGCATGGTTTCGCTGGAATAACAATTTTAAAGTTAGGGAGTTTTGCAATGGTCTTAAATAATTATTGCGTGGAATACGCTATCGGACGAATATAAATATAAAAAAAGAAGCATAAAACTGTCAAAATAAGTTTTATGCTTCTTTAATAATAATCTAAATTTCTTACCATTTCAGCATATTAACTTCATCCACATAGACTGTTTGTTTATTGCGGAATAAGGCTAATACTATAGCCAAGCCAACGGCGGCTTCTGCTGCGGCTACAGCCATTACGAAAAACACAAAAACCTGTCCGGCAGAATCGCCCATAAACGAAGCAAAAGTTACTAAGCTGAGATTTACGCTATTCAACATCAATTCAATGGACATAAACAATATAATTGCATTTCTGCGTGTAAGCATTCCAACTGCACCTATAGTAAACAGTACGCCGGAAAGTATTAAATAAAATTCTATTGGTATGTTTTGCATATTTTGTTTTCCTGATTATTCTACTATTTTGCGTTTAGCTAATACAATTGCTCCGACAATAGCCGCAAAAAGCAAGATTCCGACGATTTCTATCGGATAAATATAATTTGTAAATAATTCATTGCCGATGGATTGAGCCGTGCCTATTGCGATTGATTTATCGGACAAAGCTGGATTCGACACTTTAGTATTAGTCAACAACACAGCCATTTGCACAGCGAAAGCTCCACCGAAAAGCCAAGCAATAGTTCTGCGGAAATTGAATCTTTCCTGTAGCTTGCTCTCATGACCCAAATTAAGCAACATTATCACAAAGACTACCAACACCATAATCGCTCCGGCATATACTAAAATCTGCATTACCGAGATAAATTGGGCATTCAGAGTCAGATATAATCCGGCAAGCATAAAAAAATGGAATACTAAACTCATAGCGGACACCACCGGATGCTTTGCGGTTACTGTAAGCAAAGCACTTGCGACAGCTAACAAACCCAATACTGTGAAAAATATTACTTCTGCACTCACTTTATATATCTCATATCTAAGTTAAACATAACTAATTTACATTATAAAAAATGCTCTTATAAATATTCTATGTTTCACGATTAAGAATTAGAATTATTTGAACTTATGCCAATAATTCTAATTCTTTTGTGATAAATCTATATTCGACAGTATTATTCATTCATTAGAGCAAATTCAATACTTGCTCGGTAATCTTATTATTCTTGCCTGCGATTACAGTATGAGTCGAAAATTCAGAAAGCGTATTCATAATAGATAATTCTCCTATTCCGGAATTTTTCTTGCCCGTAAATGGGAAAATATCAGGTCCACGTTGGCATTTGGTATTGATATTTATTCTTCCGGCGTGGAATTCTAAATCATCTGCCAATTTAGCTACTTCTTTAGCATTAGTACCGAAAATGCTGATTTGCTGCCCAAATTCTGAATTGTAAATATATTCTAACACTGTTTCAATATCAGTATATCGCATTACCGGGACGATCGGACCGAATTGCTCTTCTTTGAAGATTCGCATATTAGGCTTAACATTTGCCAGTAAGGCTGGATAGAAAACCGAATACTCAATCTTTCCGCCGTTTTCTGATTCGCAAGTAGCACCCTTTTTAATTGCATCTTCGAATAAAGTGCGAAGATACAGAATTCTATTTTTATCAAAAATTGGAGTTACTCGCACTCCTTCTTCCCATGGCATACCGACTTTCGATGCTTCAATTTCTTTTTTTAAAGCAACTATCAAATCATCATAAATATCAGTATTAGCATAAATTATTTTCACTGCTGCACAGCGTTGACCATTGAAAGCTAATGCTCCGAGAGTAATTTCTTTGGCAGTATATTCTAAGTCGGTTTCGCTTAACACTATAGCAGGATTTTTAGCTTCGAGTCCTAATAACTTTTTCAATCTATATGGTCGAGGGTGAGCGAACACAAGCGGTTCAGCGAACATACTGCTGCCCATATAAGCCAACATGTCCACTTCGGCAGTTCTCATAATTGGATTAATTGTGTCTTCGTTTTTGCCGAAGATCACGTTGATTACTCCTTTTGGAAATGCCTTACGCAATGGTTCTAGTAAATAATGATGAAGCAATGCTCCATAGCGAGGCACTTTCATTATCACACAATTTCCGGATAGAACAGCTGGAATGGCTAATGAATAAGTTTCGTAAAGCGGGTAGTTGCTCGGACCCATCGACACTACTATGCCAACCGGTGAAGTCATTACCTTGCCTACGAAGTCGCCCGAATATTGATTATGCACATTGCCTTGAATACTAAGCACGGCAGTAATAGTATTCTCAATATACTCGATAGTGCGGTCGAATTCATTTGCGGCTTCGCTATACGGTTTGCCGTTCTCCCACATCAAAAGTTTGACAATCTCGGATTTGTATTTTGCAAATTCTTCTAAAAATATTTTAGCACACGAAGTTTTATAATCAGTAGATTTTGATTTCCAATTTTTGGAACGATAAGCAGCTTTCGAAGATTCTAAGGCTTCGATAGCTAATTGATGATTCATTAATGGATACGAGCCGAGGCGTTGAGGCTTCAATGTTTCGCCGCTACGAATAGCTATTGGCGAAAAAACATCTTGAGGAGCTGTATCTAACGTGGGCAATTGACCGTCGAGTAATGTGAAATGTTGCTCTATTTGATTTGTAATTTTTAAGTCTGTAGGTATATCAATTTCTTCCGGGAATACACTCTTGTTCATTTATCTTGCCTTGAAATAATAAACTATAAATATCGGTAGAACGCTCAATTATTATTCTGCCATCTCAAACTAATAGAATACAAATTTACGAAAAAAATGCTAATTTGCAGTATCTTAATGGAATGTAATTCAATGATTGGTCAAAGTATCTCATCAGTCTATTCCTCAATGCTTATACAAAATTCTTCCCTTAATCATCTTTAAGCAGTATCCTTCAAAAATATTTTCATCATACATTTGGCACAGTCGAATTCTAAACGATATTCATTTGCATTATCTTTAAGAATTAAGGCATCTGCCGATTTGATATGTTTGTCAATTTTGGGGCATAGTCCTGCTTGTTTGCGGATGCAGTATTTGGTGGTCATTAAAGCAACTCCTTTGTAGCTTTTAGTAGCTTCTGGAGCATATTGTAGTTGAGATTCTGAAGTAATCCTTTCGCTATAAAATTCTTCGGCTAAAGAATTCATAATATTTAGTGAATAGTCAGGCTTAATATTGTCAAAAATTTTATTGACTGCTTTGCCGATAGATAGCGGCTTCGGATAATTAGCGATTCGCTCAATTTCCAATTTCTCTAATAATTCTCGTCGAGCAGAATTGAGTTCAGAAATTGGGATAAAATACGTATTAGCAATTAATTCTGAGTCATTAGTCTTTTCGTCATTTTCAACTTCCATCATTGGCGTAAATGATAAATCAGGATTGATTTTAAATATCGTTCCGCCGGATTTGCTTAGTTGTTTCTTAATACTTGCTTGGGCTTTTTCGGGATTATCGGCTTTGATTTTATCAATATTGAGCAT
>CAZIIZ010000427.1:0-3518 GCA_964539225.1 uncultured Hyphomicrobiales bacterium
AAACGTTTTTCGCCAAATGGTTTGCTATCACGATCGAAACGTGGTTTACTGTCTCTATCGAAACGACGTTCGCCGGATGGTTTATCGCCTCTATCGAAACGTTTTTCACCAAATGGTTTACTATCACGGTCGAAACGTGGTTTACTATCTCTATCGAAGCGACGTTCGCCAGACGGTTTATCGCCTCTATCAAAGCGTTTTTCGCCGTATGGTTTACTATCACGATCGAAACGTGGTTTACTGTCTCTATCGAAGCGGCGTTCACCATCTCCATCATGATCACGTCTGCGAGGACGGTCATAATTTTCAACGGAAGACGATTCAGGAATCAAGATTGTTGAAGAATCAGCATTCGCTTCGAAAACGATTACGAATTCACCTTTGAATTTGAATTCGCTAAATTTTTCGTAAAGCTCTGCGAAAGTACCGTAATGATGAGTCTCGTAAGGCATAGTCAAATTACATCCAATATATGCTTTACGTTTAGGAATAACGCTTAAAAATGCTTCTAATAGTGGCATTAATCTGTATGGAGTCTCTAATAGAACTACTGTGCGTGGTTCGCGAGCTAACTCAGCTACTTGAGCGATACGAGTAGATTTCTCGCGACTCATGAAGCCGGCATACATAAAGGAGTTAATTGGAAATCCGCTTAATACTAAGGCGGTCATTATGCTGGTAGGACCCGGAACAGCTACGACTTTGATATTTTCTTTTATGCATTCTTGGACTAATAGTAATCCTGGATCGGCTAAAATTGGAGTACCGCAGTCAGACACCAAAGAAATTCTTTGCCCTGCTTTTAGTAATTTCAATAGCTCATAAGTTTTCTCGATTTCATTGTTCTCGTTTAACAATTCCATCTTTTGTGAAATGTTGTATTTGTGCAGGAATCTGCCGCCAACTTTGCCTTCTTCGCAAACTACTACGTGCGAGCCTCTGATAGACTTCAATGCTCTGATTGAAATATCGCCGTCGTTTCCGATAGGAGTAGAAATTATATAAAGTATGCCTTCATCGGGCCACTTTTCTTCTGATTTGTTTTCCGTATCCATCTCAATTGTCAATTTGTATTCAATATTTTATCTAAGACGGTTATAGACTGCTATCATATATTAATATTGTATTTATTTCAATAATAATATTTTTACTTTAAAACAGATGCTTACAATTGCCTTAATTTCGTAGAATATTGACTGCATTATCCATTAGTTTTCCGAGCTTTATTCGCTTAATCGGAGAATTAACAAATCGAGAATTAAATGTTTTTGCGTCCATTTCTTGCACTTTTATCAAGCTGATTTCAGTTTCATTATTTCTTGGATAGAACTCCGCAACATTTGTGTCGATAGGACTTTTATTCCAAGGGCAAATATTCTGGCAAATTTCGCATCCATATAAATAACCTGAACGAGTAAGATTTTCGCCTTGATATAAATATTTCCTATCTTCAATTGTTTGGTACGCTATACATCGGCGAGTATCAATTATTTTCGGACTAACAATTGCATTATTTGGACAAGCTGAAACGCATAAATTGCAATCACCGCAATGATTTGGCATTTGCTCGTCTGGTACGAGTTCTAAGTCTGTAATTATTATAGCCAAAAACACCCAAGAGCCAAATTCAGGAGTAATCAGCAAGCTATGCTTACCTTGCCAGCCGAGTCCTGCTCGTTCAGCCCAAATTTTCTCGAACACCTTTCCACCATCTAAAGATAGAAAAGTATTAGATTCAAATTCAGTTTTAATAAATTCGGACAATTCTATCAACTTAGGTTTGATAATAGTATGATAATCATTTCCCCAAGCATAGCGAGAAATTTTCCCGAAATTAGGCATTTCGTCATGCTTAAATGGAGTATAATAATTCATAGCAAGGGCGATTACTGTCTTAGCATTCTCCAATAATAAATCAGGATTCTCTCGATGCGGAATAGTATCATAGAGGTAATTCATATCTGCGAAATAACCATTCTCGTAGCTCAGCTTAGATACTTCCGCAGCATCAGACAAAGCACAGCACTTAGCGAATCCGATTTTGTCGAATCCGATGTTAAGTGCGTGGTCAATTATTTTTTGTTTTGTATTCAATTTTAATTCTAAAGAATAATCTCTGATTTGGTATTAATTGATTCAATTGCTGCGATAGTTGCTAATGTTACCAAGCGAAGCGTACGATAATCTATCGGCATTGGCTTTCCGTCTTCAATAGTTTTAATAGTAGCAATTACTTCTTCGGTATGACCTTTTTTGCCATCAAATTTATGTACTTTAGTATTGCCGGAGCGTATTAATTTCACTTCTTCGAAATTATTCATCACAGCGGTAGAACCTTCGCAGAATACTTCGCAGTATTCTTTAGCGTAACTTGTATCGCCATTCGCATAATATTCTAAGCATCCAACAGAGCCATCTGAAAATTTGATAATAACCGTCGCATTATCATAATTATAATCGGCGGAATTAGTCGAACCGAGCGAATATGCAAATACACTAACCGGAACAGCATCAGTCAAGAAAGCCATACAATCTATGAAATGGCAACCTTCACCAATTATCCGTCCATTTCCCTGATTTGGCTGGAATATCCAATGAGTACGAGGCAATGTGCCGGCATTCACTCGATAAGTAATATTCATCGGGTCAGTTCGTCGAGCAAAAAATTCTTTAATAGTTATGAATGATTTTGAAAATCTGCGATTAAATCCTACCATTACTCTTCCGTTGTACTTTTCTACAGCGGAATCAATTTCTGCTAATTGCCCACGATTAACGCAAAGCGGTTTTTCCACGAATATGGGCTTTCCAGCTTTAACGGCAGAAAGCACATATTTACTGTGCGAATCGTGTTGAGTAGAGCAAAATAGGGCATTAACGTCTTTATTCGTAATGATGGATTCCGAATCAGTAGAACTAATCGAAAAGCCGAATTTCTTAGCTACAGTTTGAGCGTTAGAAGGAGTTGCAGTAGAAACAGCCACGAAATCTGATTTGGTTTTCTGAAGTGCCGGCAGTAGATAATTCTGTCCGAAAATTCCGGCACCGAGGAATCCAATTTTCACTTTTCCGGTTTGCTTAATTTCAGATATTTTAATATTTCGTGATAATTCCTTGCCATGATTAGGATATTTCAATAATACACCAAGGAATTTCTCTTGAGTCTTTCCGGTTATTAAATTATAAGCATCGGGAGCGGAATTTATATCAAAATTATGAGTAGTCAGAGATTTAACGTCCAACTTACCGGACGAAATCAATTGAAGCACTGATTGCATATTTCGATTTTCGGTCCAGCGAACAAATGCAGCAGGATAATCATTGCCGAGTAATTCATAATTTGCATCGTATCTGCCGGGACCATAACTGCAAGAAATCTTAAAATCAATTTCTTTCTCATAAAACGGAGAACGAGAGATATTCATACCCACCGCTCCGACGACTATTACTTTCCCTTTTTTGCGGGCAATTTTCATAGCTAATTCGACTGGTTGATTCGAACTTGTAGATGCGGTAAT
>CAZIIZ010000428.1:0-3517 GCA_964539225.1 uncultured Hyphomicrobiales bacterium
ATCTGAAGACAGATTTCCTGCATCCACTCGAAGACTCGTTCCGCAGGAATGACAAGTCAGTAAGAGTTACAAGATGTGTATAATGGTTAGCATATTACTCGAAAAAATAATTAAATATTGTTTTTCAAATAAATATTTATTAAATAAACGCATTATGGAATTCATACTTCATCAATTTCGCCGATATCTTCAAACCATAGTTCGGGTTTTTCGCTAATAAAGGCATTCATCATATCTATGCATTCTTGCGAATTTATTACTGTCAACTCCACGCCTTTATTTTTCAAACGTTCTTCATCGCCCAAAAATGAACGATTCTCAGCGATAACAACTCTTGGAATTTTATATAATAAAATTGCTCCGCTGCACATTTCGCAAGGCGACAATGTAGTATATAAAGTAGCTCTTCTATATTCAGCCGGCGATACCTTCCGGCATTTTCTAATGCCGACATTTCGCCGTGAAGAATCGGGCTACCGTTCTGAACTCTTTGATTATGCCCTCGTCCTACAATTTTACCGTCAATTTCAATTACTGCTCCAATCGGGATACCGCCTTCGGACAGGCTCTTTTTAGCTTGAGCAATTGCTTCTAACATAAATTCATTCATATTTGTTCCTTTTGCTTCTAAATGTACATTGAATAATCAGATTAACAAAATTTTCAAGTTATTTGGTCTCTACCAGTTCTCTTGCACTTTCTAAAGCGGATTCGGTAATTATTTCGCCACTAATCATCTGAGCTATAGCTTGAATTTTTTCATTTTGGGTTAGTACTTTAATTTCAGTTGAAGTGCGTTCCGCAGTTTCATATTTACGCACGAATAAATTATTATCGCCTAATGCAGCAATTTGCGGTAAATGAGTGATAGCCAAAATTTGATGATGTTGGGATAGCTCTTTCATCACTAATCCGGTTTTTTGACCGATTTTACCGCTTATACCTGTATCAATTTCATCAAAGACTAGCATAGGCATTGATTGGTATTCTGCGATAATAGATTTCAAGGAAAGCATGATTCTGGAGATCTCGCCTCCGGAAGCAGTATCCTTGAGTTGCTTCAACGATTCGCCTTTATTTGTAGAAATTAGAAATTCAATTTTATCAATTCCATCGCTAAATGCAGCTAAATAATTAATAGTTTGCTCAGAGTGCGTAATAATAGAAGCAGAATTCTTGTCGCTAACTTCAGTTCGAAATTTAATATCAAACATAGCATTTTCCATTCCGAGATATTGCAATTTTTTTATTATCTTTTCGCAAAATACTGGAGTTTGTTCTCGTCGAATTGCAGATATTTGTAAAGCTATTTTGCCAAGCATTATTCTGGCATTATTAATTTTATCGGATAATTCCTTAATCTCATCGTCGAAATTTAATATTTTATTGATTTCAGTTTTTAAGAAATCGCAACGTTGAAACACTTCAACATAAGAACCGTACTTTTTCCTCAGTCCATTTAGCTCTAATGATCGTACTCTTATCGCTTCAATTTCTATAGGATCGAAGCTGAATTTATCCCGATAATTTTGTGCAAATTTAGCAATCTCTTGGACTGATATTAAGGCAGAATTGCATTCAGTCAAATATTCCATAAATTGTGAATCAATGGAATTAAGTTGCTCCAAATTCTTTCGGCAATCCAATAATATATTTCTGGCAGACGAATTGGAATCGTCTAAAGCATCATTTACAGCCGAACAAAGCGAGAATATCCGTTCTGAGTTCTCAATTAGATTCAATTGGTTTTCTACTTCGTCTAATTCATTTTCCTTAGGGTTGAGTTTCGTAATTTCGTCTAATTCATAAGTATAATGATCCAAACGAATAGCAGATTCCTTAGAAGCAATGATTAATTCTTTTTGAGTATTTATCAGTGATTTTAATTTTGATAATTCAATTCGGTAGTTATTTTTTAATTCCCCGAATTCGCACACAGAATCTAAAACCTTAATGTGGTATTTGGTATCTAAAAGTAATTGATGTTCGTGCTGACCGTGGAAATCCACAAGCAAATCGCCGATTCCCTTCATTACAGACAAAGAAACAGGACTGTCGCAGATAAAACTTCTCGAGCTGCCGTTAGTATTTAATTCTCTACGAAGTATTAATTCATTATCTCCATACTCAATTTCACTTTCTCGAAGATACTCTAAAGCGGAATCGTTAGTCTCAATGTCGAAAACAGCTTCAATTATCGCTTTTCTCTCGTTGGATCGAACCATAGTCGCAGATGCACGATCGCCCAAAGCTACCATAAAAGCATCTACCATTATTGATTTTCCTGCTCCGGTTTCTCCGGTAATTATATTTAAACCCTTGGAGAATTCGACAGTCAATTCGTCGATCAATGCGAAGTTTTTTATATATAAAGATTTTAACAATTTATTCCATACACCATTATTGCACATTTTGTAAAGCAAAAATAATAAAGAATTACTAGAAAGCAAAGCGAAATGATTTGAAGTCTGAATAATCAGTACTACTGAAAGTTTATTGTGCAATTAGACAATGTAATAATTATACAGAGTACACAACAAACAGATTTGGAATTTAGCCCCCAATATCATCCTACGAAGAGTTTATTAGTGAGGGCTGAACAATATTAAGCAATTTATCTCATTATTAAAGATTTAGATTATCAATAGCATAATAATACAACATGGGTTCATCTAAGTAACTACCAAATAAGCTAAGTATAACATATATCTACTTCATTATTTTACAATTTTTACTAATCAATAATTATACATTTCAAGTAATAATTAAATATAAAAAATATTTTCGCTGTAAAATAGTCTAATTAACTCAATATGTGTCTAAATAGAATGAAGATGATTTGACATATTTAAAAAATATATCAGTATTAACAATTTTAATAGGTTTGCTTTTTAGTACAACAACCGAAGCAGAGGATATTAGTGTAGAGTATTCAATATCGTTCTCGATTCCGAATATTTCCCCATCCAACAAAGGTATATATTCCTCGGTAAATGATGCCTTAAGAGAAGCTGAATTTTTAGACAAATTGATAGTACGAAATAAAAATCTAAGAAGTATTGGCAATGAAATTTCTAGATTTAAAAATTTAGTATTACTTGATTTATCAAACAATCAATTAACCACATTACCAGAAGCAATTAAATACTTAACCAAATTGAAATACATCGTACTGTCGAATAATAAATTTACACACTTCCCAACCGAACTATTAGAATTAAAGAATATTGAATTTATCAATATAAGTGGCAATGAAATTTCCGAAATCCCGACTGAAATCGATAAATTGACTAACCTTAAAACCTTGGTTTTATCAAATAATCACATAACTCAATTGCCTAATTCGATATCTAAGCTAATAAATTTAAAAGAGCTGTTTTTCGCATCGAATTCAATCACCGAGTTGCCTGAAGTACTTTTTAAAATGAGAAGCTTGCGAACTTTGAACGCATCAGGAAACAAATTATCGAACAGTCCGTACGATCTTACCACTCTGAGAAAATTAGAAGCTCTGGAT
>CAZIIZ010000429.1:0-1645 GCA_964539225.1 uncultured Hyphomicrobiales bacterium
GATTTCTGAATGTGACTGGAGTTCAGACGTGTGCTCTTCCGATCTGAAGAATAAACCAAAAATGATTACTGTTGGTGCTTCTGCTTATCCGAGAGATATCGACTTTAAAAAATTCAGAGAAATAGCCGATAAAGTAGGTGCATTCTTATTCGCTGATATAGCTCATCCCGCTGGATTAATCGCAAAAGGTCATCTAACTAATCCAATTCCATATTGCGATGTAGTAGCTTCTACTACTCATAAAACATTGCGTGGACCTCGCGGCGGTATTATTATGCTAGGCAAAGATTTCGAAAATCCATTCGGTATAGTAGCTCCTAAATCAGGAAGAGTTAAAAGAATGAGCGAAATTATTGATTCATGGGTTATGCCGGGCATTCAAGGCGGACCATTGATGCACGTAATTGCCGCTAAAGCTGTTGCATTTGGCGAGTGCTTGACTGAAGACTTCAATACCTACATTATTCAGGTTATGAAGAATGCTAAGGCTATGGCTGAAGCATTGACCGAAAAAGGCTATAATTTAGTATCTGGCGGTACAGACAACCACTTAATGTTGGTTGACTTGCAGAACAAAGGCGTTACCGGTAAAGAAGCTCAAAACGCTTTAGATCATGCAAACATTACTTGTAATAAAAATACAGTTCCAAACGATCCTAAATCACCATTCGTTACTTCTGGCATTCGTCTTGGTACTCCTGCTTTGACTACTCGCGGATTCAAGGAAGAAGATTTCCGTCAAGTTGCTAATTTTATAGATAAAGTTATTGTTAATATCAATGATGAAAATGCTTTGAAAACAATTGGCGATGACGTTTGCGAATTTGCAAGCAAATTCCCATTATACTCTGAATTAGATAGTAAATTATAATAAAATATAAAAAATTATAAGATTATTTCAATAAAGCCTACTATTCGCAAATAGTAGGCTTTATGCGTATAAATACCTATTGAATTAATAAATAAAATTTATTATATTGCAGCTCAGAATTAATTCGTAACAACTACTGAAAAAAAATGAAAATACTATTACTTGACGACGATGAATTATCCGTAGAAATGATGGAAACATTATTGGACTTAAATGGGTGCGATGTGAAAACTTGTACTGAGCCTAAGTTAGCTGTAGAACTAATAAAAAAAGAACATTATGATCTAATATTGACTGATTTTATGATGCCCGGTATGAATGGAATTGTATTTATCGAGACTATTAAAGATTATATACAAAATTCGAAAATTGCATTTACTACTGCATATATGAAAGACTTATTCGGAAGTAGCGATAAGGCAAGCATAGTTGATAGAATATTTATGAAGCCTATTAATATCGATGAATTGCTTGAGTATGTCGATAGTCTAAAAAATAATTTGAAATAAAGCAGAGAATTTCAATATTAACAGAATTTCTCATTAGTTGAATTGAAAATCCCTAATGAGAAATTTTTACAATACCTAAATACAATTCTAAATTCAAAAACTGCTATTTCATTACTTATCAATAGCTTAATCCCAAACATTTCTAATTTTACTTGATATGAATTTCAAAGGTTGTAGATTATTTGTAATTTTGAAACTTACATTTTTAGAAGTCCTAAAATAATCAATAAGAGTGCGACCCCTACGGAGTTGGCAGCTTCTGACG
>CAZIIZ010000429.1:1655-3516 GCA_964539225.1 uncultured Hyphomicrobiales bacterium
CTGACGATAAAAATATTTTATTACTAACGTTTAACAGCTACGCTGTATAAGAATTATTATTATCTTTACTCCGTTAGGAGTAAAACGTTTGTAACTGAATGAATTTCGCCTACTTATCCCAACTCCGTTGTCCATTATACACATTATTTAGTGTTGTCATTCCTGCGAGCGACTCTTCGAGCGAATGCAGGAATCTGAAAATGCATCGAGACATAATGAATTCAAAGGAAATAGTGTAGTGGTAATACCAAGTTCCTACGTTTCCTGCATACACTCGAAGACTCATTGGCAGGAATTACAATTTTGATACAAAACAAAAAGATGTGAATAATCGTTAGATTGAGAGGCGGTTCAAATGAATTTGAGTAAGTCTATGGTATATTGGGAGATTCTTTGCATGAAGTAAGTAATGATAAGGTCAAAATTAATAAAGTAATTAATTTCATAAATTTATCCTTATGTTTGTATTCGTTTTAAAAAGACTATGCGTGATTATATCAAGTAGAGACTAATTAAGTAAACCAAATTGCTTATCATTCAAGTGTGATAAACACGGGTTATAGCTTTAATAAAAAAATAAATAAAATAATCCTTAGATAATTCGGAAAATTATATTATTTTTGTAGTTCTATTAAATTGACTATCATAATATTTAGATTTATATTTTTGAGGAAAAACAATGAAAAGAACATTCCAACCGAGCAGACGCAAGAGATTGCACGTACACGGGTTCAGAGAAAGAATGTCCACTAAAAATGGCAGAAGAGTTCTTGCATCACGTCGTGCTAAAGGCAGATACAAACTGACTGTGAGCGACGAGCGCAAAAAATACTAAGCCCCGGGGAGCGAATAGTTTCGCGGGACTTATCGGCAGATTAATCATTGAAACTTCTGCTCCTTCGGTTTTTGAAATATTAGAACCGATAGAACAGAAGTTTTGATTTATATTACGCTATGATTATTTCTTAGTCATTCGGCAATTTGGAGCATAATTATTGGAACTGTCTAATAAAGCACAGCCGGCACTCAAGCCGATTAAAGGCAATATTACTTTTATGGAAATCTTCCAAAGATCCAAAAAGTTAATTGTTCAGTCTGCATATTGCTATGTAGTCTTTGATTATAGGAAAAAAGCCGATTCGTCTAAACTAGAAAATTTCAGTTTGCACTATGCCGTTATTGTTAAAAAAAAAGTAATACGCAAGGCTGTATGTCGCAATCGAGCCAAGAGAATGCTTCGAGAAGCTATACGAGCATATTTGAAGAAGGCAGATTATCCTGATTTCTTGCTCTCAATTAAAAATATTGTTTTCTATTGGGGCAAGCCTTTAGATCGACCTGGACTGTTGAGGATGGAAGAAGTGTCTGTTGCAGTCGAAGAACTATTCTCGAAAGCAGAAGGATTTTATAAAAACAGAAAAAAGGACTATGCAATTGAAAAAAATATTGATTAGCATTATCCGAATCTATCAAAGGCTGCTCTCGCCTTTATTCCCGAATTCCTGTAGATTTTATCCCACCTGCTCTAATTATACAATTACTGCTATAGAACAACACGGAATTATCTATGGAATTTACCTATCTGCGATTAGAATAGCTAAATGTAATCCTTTGCATCCCGGCGGTTTTGATTATGTACCAGAGAAAAAGAAGAAACATAATCACTGACATTGCGTAAATGAAATAAATTATTATGTTGCGGATACTTGTTGGTCTCGAAATTATATCCCAAGACATAAAAACAAATTGATAAATATTTTATAAACTAATTGATATATTCAAAATATGGATAAAAAATCAATCCTCGGCTTTGTGTTGATTACTTTGATAATCACTGCTTGGATGTTTTACAACTCAGTAA
>CAZIIZ010000430.1:0-3503 GCA_964539225.1 uncultured Hyphomicrobiales bacterium
TCCGGCGATAATCATTAAAACTAAAACAAAGATTTTTTTCATTTCTTTTCCTTTATAGATTTTATAAAACGTTTAATGTCAAATCGGTTTAATATCAAAACAAGGATGACCGCTTTGCGAAATGCAGAGTAATCATCCTTGCTATTTATTTTTCAATAATTAGTATTCTATTGAAAAGGTTATAAATATAGTCATTCTGAGCGTAGCGAAGAATCCAATATTATTGTAGATTCCTACTATTAGATGGATTCTTCACTTCGTTCAGAATGACGCAATTTAATTAATGCATTTTTCAACAGACTTTCAAATTGGAAAATTACTTAATCATATTCAATTCTTTGCCTATTTTAATAAATGCAGCTACGGCTGTATCTATTTGTTCGGTGCTGTGTCCGGCAGAAATCTGAACTCTAATTCTGTCTTTGCCTCTCGGTACAACTGGGAATGAGAATGCGGTAACGTAAACGCCTTCTTCGAGCATTCTATCAGCAAATTTAACTGCTAATTCAGAGCAATTATCATATTTGCCGAACATAATCGGAGTAATTGGGTGTACGCCCGGCACGATATCGAATCCGGCAGCAGTCATTTCGGCACGGAATTTCTTAGTATTCACTTCTAATTTATCACGCAATTCTGTAGATGCCGACAAGATTTCTAAACATTTCAAAGTTCCGCCCACTACAGCCGGAGCTAAAGTGTTGGAGAACAAATAAGGACGTGCTTTATTACGCATCCAGTCGATTACTTCCTTAGGACCGGCAATACATCCACCAGAAGCTCCGCCAAGAGCCTTGCCGAATGTAGTTGTGATAATGTCAACTCTGTCCATCACGTTGTGATGCTCGTGAGTACCGCGACCATTTTTACCCATAAATCCAGAAGCATGGCTTTCGTCCACCATCACCAAAGCACCGTATTGTTCAGCTAAATCGCATATTGGAGGCAAGTTAGCAATATCGCCATCCATAGAGAATACGCCATCAGTAGCTACCATGATGAATCTGCATCCGGCGGCTTTAGCTTCTTTCAAACAGCGTTCCAAGCCTTTGCTGGATTTGCCTGTAGTAGCATCAACTTCTTCTACGTCTCTCATATCGGCATGGTTATAAATCCAACGTTGAGCTTTGCACAAGCGGATACCGTCGATAATAGAAGCATGATTTAAAGCATCAGTGATAATTGCATCATTAGGACCTAATAGTGGCTCGAATACTGCACCATTTGCATCGAAGCAAGAGCAGAACAAAATTGAATCTTCCATACCGAGGAATTCAGCAGTTTTTTTCTCTAATTCTTTATGGCGATCTTGAGTACCGCAGATGAAGCGAACGGATGACAAACCATAACCGCGATTGTCGATTTCTTCGTGTGCTGCTTTGATTAATTCTGGGTGAGATGATAGTCCTAAGTAGTTGTTAGCACAGAAGTTTAATACTTTTTTGCCTTTTACTGTGATTTCGGAGCTTTGTGGGCTTTCGATAATTCTTTCGCCTTTGTATAATTTTTGTTCGTGAAGTTTAGCGATTTCTTCCGACAAGTAATTCTTTAAGTTACCGTACATTTTCTAAATCCTTATATTCTAATCTTAAAATCAATAATTTACATACGCAAATTTATGAAAAATAAAGGATATAAAAAAAATAATCATACTAAAATAATTATACTCATTAGTCCTTCGGATTTTCTTTAATGTTGCTTATATCAAGCTACTTATATTCTTCGACCCACTACGAAGTCTCCAAGACCGCTATCTATATCATTTTCTTTGCCGATGAAGGATAATCTCTGTGCTGTCTGGCTCGAATCGGTATTTGCTTGCCAAATGGTATATAGTCGTACATTCTGGTTATTTGCTGATTTTGATTTATCATGGCTCGCACAATGCCCAAATAATTTTGAATTTTGTAATTAGTGAATTATTTTGAAGTTTATTAGATGCTTAATTCTACTCACAAGGGCTTCAAAACATTCATCGTTGATAATGCTAAATATTTTTATTATTTTGGTTCGAGCTATAGTAAACAATTTATGCGTTTTAATTACGGAACTTACGGGCAGAACCCCATACTCTAAACTGTCATTGTCAATGTTTACGGAATAATCATCTTGATAAATAGCACTTGTAATTGCACAAACGACAACATCTTCGTTTCGTGAATTGAATTCTGAATTAGACACAATTAGCACCGGACGCTTCTTAATATTCGTAAGGTCAGAAAATGGAAACGGCACTCACACAATTTCTTTTTGCTTATAATTCATCCCAACAGTCTCCGGCTAAATGAGCAATTTCACTGATAGAGTACTCATTTAAATCGTCGGTATTATCGCCAAACCAAATTTTGGTATTCGTCAATTGGAATTGCTAAAGTTTGCATCTTTTACTCATTTAATATTTTTTTATCGCTCTGCAATTTAACCCAACTTGCAACTTTTTCTCTATAAGTCCTATAAAATCGAATTTGATTTTTTTAAATGGGGTACTACATATTTTTTTGTTGTGAATGGCATCGAGCTTATCTTTAGAGCTTTATATATTTCGAGAACTTCTTGTATTGGTCTCGAGCAATTTCTGAGAATTATATCTTGATTTATATTATTTTAAATCGATACTTTGACTGCTTTTTGCGAGTTCATTATTCGTACAATATTTTGCCAGTCATAATTTATATTTGCATTTTTTAGCATAAATTGTATTGCCGACACTATTTGATACGCTATCAATCCCAAATGAAGATGAGCATCGGTATTGCTATCTTTCTAGTGGTGGACAGGTAGTAGCCGCAGATTCGATTTCAGGCATCTAAATGTTGATTCTACTTTACGGATTGTATTGTATATGTCCCATATTTCTGATTCACTTACTATTGCATAATTGGTTCTAAATTTAGTTGCCCATTCTGGATGTACTTACATATAAACCTCCATTAAACAATAACGTATATACGTAATTACAAAAAATTCAAAAACTACTAAAATCAAGAAATATTTAGTAGTTGATAGTAAATTATTACGTATTATTGGAAAAGTTTGGGATTAATTAATCTATATACCAAATATTTTTCGATGTACTTAGTCTAATAGTTCTGACAATTCATAGTTGTCAATAATATGTCAAAATTTTGAATTATTCAGCCAGATTAATAAATGAAGAAGATATTTTGTGCCGTCAGCTTATTAGTAATGCTTATTAATAGTGTCGCTTTCTCTCAACCTGATAATGAATACCAACAAAGGCTTATTAAAATTAACAAAGCACTAGATGATTTTTCTCGTGCTTATAATTATTTGTTAGACTATCATATTTCAAATGTCGATCCAGATTTAATTATCCAATCAGCGATAAAAGGTATGACCAATAGTTTGGATTCATATACAGAGCTATTAAATGAGGCAGATTCAGAGACTTTTAACGTGTTGACCACTAATCACTATACAGGAGTTGGGATAGTAACCACCCTTCGAGATAGCATGCTTACAATCGTTGATGTCGTCGATGG
>CAZIIZ010000431.1:0-3497 GCA_964539225.1 uncultured Hyphomicrobiales bacterium
TTATTATTTTGTGTAGATTTCCATATCTTCAATGTACTTATTTGCATGTTCGTTCGTAGTGCCGCACATTTCTAAATCAGCCGAAAAACTGAGGCAAATTGCGGGGTATTGTGCTGACTTGTGAATAGTGCAATTGTTTGAGTCGTCTAAGTTTACGCATCGTACTCCGGCTGGCTTACCGTTCGGCATTCCCGGAAGTGGGGAAGAGATAGAAATTACTGTACAACAGGCGGCACATCCGGCTCGGCATTCGCATTGAATTGATTCTGGCTTATCCATACTAATAAAGCGGATTACTGCGTTTTTCGAGCTTCAAATCTTGAAGCGAAGGAGCTTTTGCACCAAATCGTAGATAGAATCCTTGGTTCGCCCCGATTGGATACCAATCAAATGCTAAAGTCCAGCAATGCAAATCTTTGCTGATTTTAATTGATGGCGAAAGCAAATCACGCTTCAACACATCAAAAGAAGAATTGCCGGTAATATTCCAAGTTTGCGTTAATTTGAATGTAAATCCGATCTGCATATTCAGCGAACGAGTAATCTGATTAGCCATTGGAGCGGAATATGAAAAATATAATCCCAAATTCAAACTCCATGGCGGAGAAAATCGAGAATATCCCGGAGAATCATCGCCCCACAGGTCATGCTCGGCTTCGTCGGTATTGATTCGTTGCGAAAATCTATCGCCGAGAGTAGTTGAGTCTTTTGAAATATTCTGTTGGGTTTGCCCTGAGAAAAATCCTGTTTCGGAGAACGAAGTAGAAAGGCTCAAACTCAAATTTGTCAGTCGAGCTAATCCTTTGCCTTCACTAATTAAGAATTTATTTATTTTTGTAAATCGCTCATAAGTGCCGACTTTTACATTCGCTTCATCATATAAAGTAAAATTTGCATTGCCATTGAAGTTAAAATTTGCAATTGGCGGAGTGCTGAAGCTCATATTGATATTACTGAATTTGAGCGAATCGGCTGCAAAATTATACGAACCGGATAAATTTAGATTTAACAATTGCACTCGCTTATCCATTCCCGTATCTTGCTTCATAGTCATCGAAAATACGTTGGCAAATGAGTAATTCAAATTGCTCTGAAGCGTGCGAGAAGCTATTCCGCCTCTATCTCGTTCGAATCGAGAATATGTAACCTCTTGCTTCGCCTTTTCATCATAGTATTTATCATAGAATCCGAATGAAGTATTCGATAAATCCGGCGAATACGAAAATCCAATAGACGGCTTGAATTGATGGCGAAGTGAATTCATGCCGAACATATTAGTCTTCAGTATGCCCCACAATGTGGTAGAAACGTTCATACCGAGGCTGTAGTTGTATTCAGTAAAGAATCCGCTTTCTTCGGCAGTAGATACCGCAGAATCAACTCTGTTGTAGTTTTTAGTAATTCGACGAAAGTAATTATTAGCTGAAAAATTTATATACGGAGTAATGCTAAAATATCCCAATTTCGGCGAAATAGAAATCGACGGCGTATGCGAAATCTTGCTATAATTATTTGTAGTAAATGTGCTGTCGGCATTCTTAGTTTTGGCTTCATCGAAGTTCGCAGAACCCGAATAGCTTATAGTCATATTTCGTAACCACGATACTGAACTGGTCGGGCTAACTAATGATTTCAGCGGATACAATGTCGGGATATTCGCACTAATCGACGGGAAAGTCTGAGTGTATGTATCGTCAATTATATTTTGCTCTCTATTGTAAAATATCGAATACGAAGCTCCATTGTCGAATGATTCGGAATACGAAGCACGAGAACTAATCGACTGTTGAATACGATCATTCAAAGTATTCGAGGTTTTGCGATTGAAATCCATAGACGAAAATCGTAAATTCGCATTAAAATTAGATTGTGGCGAAATATTCTGATTGTGATTAAACGCCAAACTCCAATTTCTAGTGAAATCATCGTCGGGATCAAATCTCGTTTTGCCGAATTGCAATTCCGCATTGCCTTCGAAGCTATTTTTGAGTTTCCAGCGAGTGCGATTAGTAATATTATAACCGCCTTTGGTGTAGTAATTAAAATCAAATTGCGTGTCGTAGTAATCGCTCAAAGCAAGGTACACACCGAATTTTTCTATAGCCATACCTCGAGTTTTGGAATAGAAAAACGATGGTATGATTATGCCGGACTGTCTGCCGCCTTTATTCGGAAAGTATAATCCGATTGGCATGATAAATATCGGCAAATCTTCGACATAGAATATAATCGGATCGATGAATATCTTATCCTGCACGATTACTTTAATCTTTGGCGAACCAAAATAATAATGCGGATGCGGATCGTCGCAGTTAGTATAGCAACCGTCCTGTACGAATAATTCAGTTTCGGACACTCGCTTAATCTTCGAACCATAATAAAAGGCATCAGTTATTTCAGTCTCGCCGACGCTAATTGTGCCTTGATTGGATTTGAAATTATAGAATATCTTCGAACCGATGAATGATTGTCCTCCGTCAGCGAACTTAGGATATTGTCGTAACTTCGGAGCTTTCGTAGTGTCGGCTTCGGCAGTTAAAGTTGAATTGTCGAAATTTAGAATAATATGGTCGGAAGTCAGTTTTTGCACTTTATAGTCAATTTTGGCTTCAGTTTTCAATCGCATCGTTTTAGTTTTCAGATTATATATTAAGCTGTCTTGCGCCTGATATTTCACGATAGTATCCAAAGCGGATTTGGAATTAACCTTTACGCTGTCAATTTTATTCGTTAGATTTTTAGAAATAGCCAATGTGTCGCTAATATTATTCTGGGCATTGCCCAAATAATTGATAGCGAAAAGCAGAAAAAAAATATATATAATGTTTTGCTTCAATCTAATCTGAAAGTTTGTGAATCAATTTAATCCAAGTTTGTGCGTTGAACGCTCTTAGGTATTTTAAACGCAAAAGGCTTGTCGAAAGTTACATTCGTTTCGATTTTGTCGTATTCTATATTTATACTGCCGTTCATCGTTGGGAATGTTAATCCAATTATTTTAGAAATTGATATTCCATTCTGCTGAAAATTCTTCTCGTATTTAGCTTCAAATATTTTCGATTTATCGTTGGCATATCGCCACACACCGAAAATCGTGGAATAATCAGCAGAAATATATGCTTCGTCTCTATAATTTTTACCAATATAAACGAATTGATAGCTGTCTTGATTGGATTTTTCCAAAGTATATTCGCTTGGTTTATTTACTAATCGAGAACTCAATATACTCATGAAATCGGCAAAGCTCAATGGAATATTTGCTATCTTGCTGAAATTTTCTTCGTTCGGTGTACCTTCATATAGCTCGCCGCTGAATGAATTTAGGGAAATAAAATGGCTCGGAGTAGCAAATAATTTCGCAACCGTCATGCCCATCGGTCCATAAATTGTCATCGCAAGCGAATCATTACCAGCTATTCGCAGCTCAAAATTGGCTGAATTATTTAGTGCCGGCATTTTGAATTCAATTTCGCCTTCCGCACGCAAAGTTCGCAAGC
>CAZIIZ010000432.1:0-3494 GCA_964539225.1 uncultured Hyphomicrobiales bacterium
ACCGGAATGACAGTATTCATCGGTATTGCCGAAGATGTGTATAATGGTTAGCACTTTTGGGGAATTTAGGAAAGTGTGTCATTAGGAGCGTAGCGAAGTATCCATAATTTGTAGCTACTTATGAGTTTGTGGATTAGCTACGCTGAATCGTAAGAACGATTTCTTCACTTCGTTCAGAATGACTACTCATTGGATAATCCAAATAATATGCAAAAAGTGATTCCGCTGAGTTAGAACGAAACCACTTATTGTAAATTATAGCTTATTATTTATGATTTTATAGCATTTTAAACTCAAATTTGGGGTATCCCTTGATGCCTGCGTTGTTATAGAAATCGATAAAGTGGAATTTATAATAGAATCCGTCCGCACTTTTCACGATAAAGACCGTTTTAGTATCAACTGTGTACGAGCCGATGTCGCCATGGTAGGTTTTCCATTCGTGTCCGATTGCATCTCGATTTTTCGCAAACGAAAGCGTATCAATTACGAATTTATTAATGCTCGCAAAGGCTGAATCTTGGATTTTTGCAACTTCGACATAAAATGGATTAATCAAAACGCTCGTTACTCCGTACCATTGCGGTTCGCCTGCGTCAGTATAAAGCAAAGTGGTGTATTTAGTAAATAGCAAATCCCACGATTCCTTTTCGGGTTCGAGCTGAAGAATCGCTCCGTCGGTCAGAGATAATTGCTGATAATTATATTTTCCGCGTTTTTTGACTTCCACGGATTTAGTTTCGTTAGTTTTCAAATTCGTATAAGTCAAAAAATATGTTTTATTGGCATAATCTGTAATTTTTAACTTATATTTCCCAATTTGTTTGCCCTTTTCATCCATTCCTCTGTCCAAAATGAACACATTATCGACTACTTTTTTATCCGCTTTGGAATACCATCCGGCTATAGCGAGCGAATCTAAATCGCCTTTGGGATTATCATATTTCCAATCGGCATCTTTCAGAGCATTTGCGTAAGCTAAATTAATTTCATCGTAAGATTTATCGGTTACTTTGTATGCTTTCGCCATCTGACAGTAATTTAGAAAAATTTCTATGCGTTCATCCGAATCTGAATCGGCGAAAGCGATGTCCCAAGCGGTCATCAGATTCGATTTTGCGGCTTGATTCGCACTCAAATTGTAGTAAATTTGAGTATTATAGAACTCTCCCATGGCAACTTGGGCTATAATTGCATCGCCTCGGTCGAAAGCCTGAACCGGATCTTCGTCAGGAATGCAGGAAATTGACAAAAACGAAAGTGCGATGAGCAAAATATAAATTTTCATGTTATATCCTAATTCCTAATTTGATGAAAAATGTTCTGCCCCACGCAATCGGCAATGAATTTCCGCCGGAACTGTGTCCAGTGCCGCCCGAAACGGCTCCGCTTGAGGTGATATTTTTAACGTCGAAGACGTTTTTCGCACCGATTTGGACATCGAAATGATAGCAGAATCTCTTTGAGAGATTAAAGTCGAGCATATTATAATCATTTATGAAATATTCGGATGCGATATTGTCAATCATGGCGAATGCCGGGACGCGTCCGGTGTATTTATAGAAAATATTGATGCGGGTTTCGATGATTGGGATGATATAATCGGCATTTATGGAGTATTCCTGCGAAAAATTATACTTATTTGTGCCGCTTTCGGAGTGCAAATCGTTCAATGTGCCGGTGATTCCGCCGACAATATTGACGGATATGCTGGAAGTGATGAAGCTTAGGCTCAAATTGCCGCCGATTGTCTCGTAATTACCGATATTTATGTTGTTATACACGCCGGAGCTGACCTCGGCGAGTGTGATTAAGTTGTCGATGGTATTAAAGAAGAACTTTGGCTCGATTTTATAGTGGAAATCTTCGTTGGTCGAGGCGAAAGTAGCACTTAAATTGACGCTTTTGGACTGTTCTGCTCTGAGATTTTCGTTGCCGTGGATGTTATGATTGATGTCCACGAACTCTAAGTATAATTCCTTGAGCGCCGGAGAACGGAATCCGCCGGAATAAGCCAAGCGGAAGAATAAATTTTCGGTGGCTTGCCAGCGTAGATTCAATGCCGGGATAATCGGAGCGTCGTATTTGCTGTTTTTGATTACCCTTAGTGAGGGCTGGATGGTCAATGAGCTAATCGGCAAATATTGCAAGCTGAGGAATCCGGCGAAATCGCTGATTGATTGCTCATGTTGCTTGATTTTCTGCCCCGTTGCGGTCTCTTTATTGAAATCCATGCCGAGTTGAAATTTCAAATTGTCGAATAGCTTATCGTCGTTGTAAGTTGCACGAAGCATATAGGCATCGAAGATTGAGGTATCTTGGCTTCCTTCTCCCGCTGCGACGATTTCACTCAAGTTCGTTAAATCTTTGAAGTAAGTATTCTTCTTTCTGTTGTAATATGAGTAAGCTCCGGTGATTTCGTAGGCGGAATTATTGCCGATTTTGCCATTTGCGAATAGAGAATTGGTCAATCGGAATGTTTTATATTTATCATCGAAAGCCGTTTCGTTGTACGGAGGTCTCGGCGTGCCACGATTGAGAATATATTCGTCGAATAATTGTCCGGAATATCGAATTTTGAAATCTTCGCCGCCATATACCGTTTGGAAATTGGCGAAATACTGTTCCTTCGGATTCCATTGTTTATCTCGCTTGCTATTATCTTCGTCATATCCTTGGAATAAGTTCCTGCCGCCGTTGATTTGGAAATTGAAATCGCTGATTGAATAGCGAGTCGTTACATCAAAATTATAAGTGCCGACGGATTCCCAATAGCCGTTACCATCCGCCTCTAATCTCGGACAATCCGGCTCCTTAGATATAATATTTATCACGCCGCCTAGCGCATCCGAACCATAAACCGACGACATCGGACCGTCGATTATCTCGATGCGTTGCACATTGCTCAGATTTATCTGATTAAGGTCGATAGAACCGTTCAAACGCCCGATAACCGGCACTCCATCCAGCATAATTTTAACATTAGATCCGGAAATCCCATTGATTTTCAGATCAGATCCGAGAATATTGTCCTGCTGGATTTTGATATTCGCCTCGGTCATCAGCAAATCTCGCAGCGAACCTGCCGCTTGCTGCTGAATGCGTTGCTCGCCGATAATTTTAATCGGATGAACTGACTTATTCGCACTTGCCGGCGAATATTGTCCGGTTACGACCACTTGCTCGGAAGTAAAAGTCATCTCGTTGAGGTAAAAAGTTAGATCATTATTCGACGGAACTATCGTATCCACTTTCGATTCGTAACCCATCTTATAGAAATGGGCGTACATCTTCGATTTAAACGGAATATTGACTTCGCCGACACGATTAGTGCGGAGCGTAATCACAGAATCCTTCGATTTGCCCTCCAATGCCTTGAAATGAACTATCACTAAATACATTGGTTTATTATTAGATTTCTCCAAAACGGTAATTTTACTCGCAAATATCGAATTAGGCAGAACGAAAATTAGAAGTATCCAAGCTAATATATA
>CAZIIZ010000433.1:0-3493 GCA_964539225.1 uncultured Hyphomicrobiales bacterium
TCAACTGGTTTTACGTAATCAAGGACAGCCTATTTGCTGATAAAATCAAAGCGAACGTCGAAAAATTTATGGCTATGGCTCGTTCGTATTTCCATCGTGGATTCAAGAACGTGTATGACTTCGTGGAGGAATTGAATTACTATGAGCAGCACGAATTAAAAGAATCCGAAGCCGCTCAAATCAGTTCCGAGAACGTAGTGAATTTGATGACCATTCACGCTTCCAAAGGTTTGGAATTTAAAAATGTAATTCTGTATAAAACTGCTAAAGCTACTCGAATCGGAGCCGGACAATGGTTCAGTTTGAATGAAAAAATGGGTTTGAATTTCAAATTCAACGTTGATACGCCCTATGGATATGCAATTACAGATGCCAAATCTACTTTTCATTTTACTGCCGATGCTATGCAAAAGGAAAAAGATGCCGCTGAGGAAAAACGCATTCTATACGTAGCGATGACTCGAGCAGAGGAATCCTTGACAATTGCTTGCACGTTAGCAGAAAAAAAACCGGACGAAAAGACCGGCGAAATATCCCATCAATTAGGTAAGAATACGATACTAACAAGTGTTCTAAAAGGCTTAGGATATAATCACGAAAATTTAGTAATGGATTTGCTGATTCGTCGCCCGGCTTGCTGGCTACCGATATTGCGAAATATTGATGGCAATTTCGTGCAAGATAAGGTGATGTATAATTTGGAAGCAACAATCTATAGAAGCTTTGGCGAGGTCGGCGATATTATTCCATTGGAAACGGATAACGACGAAACTCCAATCGCTCAAGAATCAATTCTATTGCCTCAAATTCTGACCGGCACAATTGAAGGCGAATTTATTTCGGCTTCACGATTGATGAAATTTATCGAGCATCGCAACGATTATGCTAAAAAATACATACTCGGATTGCCGGAAACTGATCCAACCGCTGATATTGAATACGAATTGGATAAAGATAGCGACGACTCCGGCGATGAGGAAAGCGATGAAATTATTAGTGCAGCTAATCTCGGCACGGCGATTCACTTCGTGTTCGAGCATATTAATAAATGGCTGATTGATGGCGAAGTCGATGACTTAGAATTGCAAAAGATTATCGCAGTATCTTTAGAAAACTATCATTTCAATTCGGGCGAATATCCGAATTTGTTATTTGGAATTTGTTCGTCGGTGGCGAAATCGCAATTAATCCAAAGGCGATTGCCTCAATTGCGAACTTCGCAAGCTGAATACTCACTCTATTTCTGTATAGGCAATGACTTTATCCAAGGTATAATTGATTTGCTTATAGAAAATGAAGACGGCGAATTCGAAGTATGGGATTGGAAATCGAACGTAATCAATGATAATTTGTACGAGAAAGCTAAAGCGTACGAGATTCAAATGAAGCTGTATGCGTATTTCGTTTACAGAGTTTCGCCGTTTCAACAGAAATATACATCAAAATTGCTATTTGTGCGTCAATCTGAAAAGGCAAGTTCCGATGAAGATTGGACTTACACATATTCATGGACTGCCGAAGAATTGCAACAATACGAAATTGAATTAGTGTCAATAATAAAATCAGTGAAGAATTATCCATTTTTAGACCTTGGAGGGAATTCCTAATGTTTGAATACAAGCACACAGTAAAATTGGCGGACACAGATGCCGCAGGAGTTATGTTTTTCGCAAATCAATTTAGAATCATTCATAATGCTTACGAAACATTTATGCACTTGAATGGATTCTCCATCAATCGAATGCTGAATCAGGAGAAATTTAGATTGCCACTAGTGCATGCCGAAGCTGATTATAGACTTCCGATTCATGTGAGCGATGAATTAATTATCCAAGTTCATGTGTCTAAGTTCTCAGCCAGCTCATTCACTTTGAGCTATGCTATTTATAAAAACGATATTCTTTGCGGCACGGCAAGTACTTCGCATGTATCCATTGATGCAGTTACAGGAAATAAGATAGAATTGCCTGAAGCAATATTCAGAATTTTAGAAACAATTTATCATAAATAGTAATTTAGGATGATTGCGTTATTATTCAATGATTAGTCATATCGGAATTTGCCCGGTATTTTTATTGTCATTTCTGCGGAACGAGTCTTCGAGAGGATGCAGGAATAACAAATTTAAAATAGTGTGTAATGGTTAGCGTAGGAGGGTTTTGCTAAATTAGTTAGCATCTACGATGCAATTTTTCATTAGACTGAATTTTCTACAAACAGTTTGCGACTACGTCGCTTAGATTAGCTACGCTGAATCGTAAGAACGATTTCACTCGAGGACTCAATCAGGAATGAAAGTTTAATTATGAAGCGTTTTGCAATAGTCTTAGTATAGTAAAAAAACGAAATAAATAAGAATAAAATATGAGTGATTTATTTAATCATAACGTGATAATGGATAAGCGGAACGAACCGCTCGCTGCTCGAATGCGACCATTAACTATAGATAAAGGAATTGGACAGAAGCATTTGCTCGGCAAAAATGCACCTTTGAGCAGATTCTTTGAGCAAAGGCGATTCCCTTCGATAATTTTCTGGGGTCCTCCGGGAGTTGGCAAGACTACCTTGGCTCAGATAATTGCCGAAGCGGGCGATTATTATTTCGTGCGGTTATCCGCCGTCGAAAGTGGCGTGAAGGAAGTTCGTGCTGTATTGGCTAATGCCGAAAAGTTGAAGCTCCGAGGTACGAAGTCTTTACTATTTATCGACGAGATTCACCGCTTCAATAAAAATCAGCAGGATGCACTTCTGCATGCGGTCGAGAAAGGTTTGATTACCTTGATCGGAGCGACTACTGAGAACCCGTCATTTGAGGTGAATTCCGCTTTGCTAAGTCGCACTCAGGTTTATCGTCTGCAATTGCTCACCGAAGATGAAATTAATCTGTTGCTTGATACAGTGCTGAAAGAAGATGAAATTCTATCGAAATACGACATCCAAATTTCGCCCGAAGACCGAGCATTCATTTATACTCTTTGCGGCGGCGATGCCCGCTCGGCTCTGAATGCCTTGGATTTGTGCTTTAATATGTACGAAATCGGCGAAGATACTTTCCACGTAACTCGCGAAATGCTCGAAAATGCTCTGCAACAGAAAACAGCGAAGTACGATAAATCCGGAGAATCTCATTACGATACAATTTCCGCTTTTATCAAATCTATGCGAGGTTCTGATCCGGACGCTGCTATTTTGTGGTTGGCTAAAATGCTCGATGCCGGCGAAGATGCTAAGTTTATCGCTCGCAGGATGGTGATTTTCGCCAGCGAGGACGTAGGCAATGCCGATCCATTGGCTTTGGTGGTGGCTATTAACGTTTTTAAGGCGGTGGAAGTAATTGGTATGCCGGAAGCTCGCATTAATTTAGCTCAGGGCGTTACTTATTTGGCTTCTGCTCCTAAATCAAATGCTTCATATATGGCGATTAATCAGGCTCTCGACGATGTCAAAAATGGTATTGGTCAGTCGGTGCCTTTGCATTTGCGTAATGCTCCAA
>CAZIIZ010000434.1:0-3487 GCA_964539225.1 uncultured Hyphomicrobiales bacterium
TGGCTATCGCAATCAATCGCTTATTTCAAAAAGGGAAAATTCAATCAGCTTTTATATTGGACTTTGATGCTCATACTGGTGATGGCACAATTGATTGTTTGAAATCGAATCCAAATGTGAAAATATTTAATCCTATGGCTGAAAAATCAAATTATATGAAGGTCGTTGACGATTATTTGAAGGAATTGCCTTATGTGGATATAATTGGAGTGTGTGCTGGATTTGACAGCTATGAAAAAGATTGCGGAGGCAAGCTGAGTACTTTTGATTTTTATACAATTGGTTGGCAGATAAAAATGCTTACTAAAAAATTCGGACACAATAGACGCTTTGCAACCCTTGAGGGCGGCTATTATTTGCCCGATTTAGGTAAAAATGTGTTCTCTTTCTGCCAGGGATTTGAATAAATTTAGCGATTATAAAATAAATTATTGCAAAAACCAAAAATATTCCTTAATTTATCTTCTATTTTAATGGTCAATTGATTAGAAAGCGATTTAGATAAATGACTAAGTATTGGATAAACAGAATAAGTTGTTTTTGTGGAATAATGTTTCTCATTTCTTCCTGTTCTACTGCTCATAATTCTGATTCTTCTGGATCTACGTATCCAACTTCTACATTTGCAATGAATGATAGTAATTCTACTCCCAATTTAATATCTCGTTTATCTCAGTCATATTTTATAGAAGCCAAAACGAAGCAATTACAAAACGATTATTATAATGCTATCGATGATTATTTGTTATCATTCCAATACCAACCTACAGCATTGGTTTTGAATAATTTAGGCGAAATACATCTAGCGATTAATGACTTAGCGAAAGCCGCTGAATATTTTACTCGTGCTATTGATTTCGATTCTACTTATTCTCAACCATATTATTCCTTAATCGATTTACTCGCCAATAAACAGAATTATATAAAAGCAGTACCATTAGCTAAAAAATTAGTAGAATTGGAGTCCACTCAAGATTCTAAATTGAAATTAGCCAGTTTATATCATAATATTGATTTGAACGAGACTATTCGGATTGTAAATGAATGCATTGAGCAATATCAAAATTACGAATTATATCTATACCTATCGGATATATATAAATTCTTAAAAAAAGATGATAAAGCTGCGGAGTCAGAAGAAAAATACTTTCTAGCACCTGTGAAAATGCCTGGAGTAATGGATAATTTGACTGAGATGAATATAAAAAATCATCAATTATTGCTTAGCGTAAAGTATATTGATACTTTGCAGAAGTATTGTTCGGATGATGTTTTTAATAATTTCTTAGAGGATATTTTTGCTTTTACTACATATAGAGAACCGTTCGATTTTAATACTACTTATAAATTAATTAAAGCTGTTGAAAAATCGAGTTTAGACAGCGATTATCGAAATGTGTTTTTAGCAAATTTACATTTGAATCGCTTAGACACGCTTACAGCAACGGAATATTACCGTAAGTCAGCTCATAAGACTTCAGAATTATTGCTTGCCGGAGTTTTGACTAATTTGAATTATTCACGTCCGGACGAAGCGTATAATATTATAGCAAAAAATCCCGATTCATTGTTGTTCCGCTCTGTAGATCAATTTAATAGAATCCTGCAATTATTATATTTAAAAAAAGATTTGAACGCAGTTATAATAATGTCGAAAAATGAATTAAAGAATAATTCAACATATTATTTCTTACTTCCTACGATAGCGGATGCTTATATGGGAAAAAATAAGTTAGATAGTGCTTTAGTGTATTACGAAAAAGCATTTCAGTATTTTTCCGAAGATCTTGGCTTACGAAATAATTATGCTTATGTAATTGCTCAATCAAACGGAGACTTACATAAAGCTTTAGAATTGATAGACTATTCACTTAAAAAAGAACCAAATAGTCCAAATTTTTTAGATACTCATGGATGGGTTAATTTTTTACTCGGAAATGTCGATATAGCATATAGGAACATAGAAGCGGCTTTACAATTGTTGCCGGAATCATGGGAAGGGCATTTGCACCTTGGATATGTTCTATATTATAAAGGAGATATTGCTAGTGCTTTGGAGCATTGGGAAAAAGCATATCAATATCAAAATCATGAAGAAAATAAATTAATTAAATAAAAGGAATTACGATGTTTGTAATTATTGGAACTATAGTTGTACTAATAAGTGTTCTTGGTGGTTATGGAATTCACGGTAAATATGCAGTATTAATGCAGCCCACCGAGTTCTTGATTATCGGTGGAGCAGCAATTGGCGGTTTTCTAATAGCTAATCCATTGGCAGTAATTAAGAAAGTAATTGCGGGATTAATAGGCACTTTAAAGGGAGCTCAAGTTAGCAAAAAGGCTTACTTAGAATTGCTTCAAATGCTCTATGAATTATTTCAATTTGCGAAACGCGAAGGATTAATTGCATTAGAGCCTCACGCTGAGAATCCGGAATCAAGTAGTATTATGTCGAAATATCCAAGTTTTTTAGCTAATCATCATGCTGTAGAATTTTTATGTGATACTTTGAAAATAGTATTATCTGGCGGTGTACCGGCTCACGATTTAGAAGAGCTTATGGATATTGATTTAGAAGCTATTCACGAAGAAGAATCATTGCCACCGTCAGCGATGCAAGTAGTTGCGGATTCATTTCCGGGCTTGGGTATTGTAGCGGCGGTAATCGGTATCATCATCACGATGGGAGCAATTAACGAAGGTGCGGCTTCCGTAGGTGCGAAAGTAGCCGGTGCGTTGGTTGGTACATTCTTGGGTGTATTGATTGCTTATGGTTTCGTTGGACCAATAGCATCAAATATGGGATTTAATGCTGGTAAAGAGCATCGTTATTTATTCGCTATCAAATCGGCATTGTTATCTTTTGCTAAAGGTGCTCCGGCATCAGTAGCTGTCGAATACGGAAGACGATCAATTGATCCGTCTAATAGACCGTCTTTCAAAGAGACAGAAGAAGCGTTGAAAAGATAAGATAATTCGATAAGAATGATTAATATTATAATCAATTAAAGAGAATACGATAGGATAAATATATGGCTGATGATGGACAAGGTTCGCACAAAGAGCAACCCATAATTGTAAAAAAAATAAAAAAAGGTGGGCATGGCGGGCATCACGGTGGTGCTTGGAAAGTAGCTTACGCAGATTTCGTAACGGCAATGATGGCTTTTTTCATAGTAATGTGGATATTGGCATCAAGTGCAGAAGTCAAAGAGCAAGTATCGGGATATTTCCAAGAACCCGGAATATTTACTTATGAAAGCGGTAAAAATGCTGTGCCTGTTAAAATTGAAATTATGCCTGCTACTAAAAGCGGTCAAGGGGCTGTTAAGGTTCCGGCCGAGGGGGCTGAAGATGGGAGGAGGGCGGTGAGGGGAAGGGGGGTAGGATAGGGGGTAGATCGGGGGGGGGGGCGGTGAATAAAAAAAAAAAGAAGAGAAAAGAATATGCAAAAGATATAGCGTCGATACACAATACACATACA
>CAZIIZ010000435.1:0-3480 GCA_964539225.1 uncultured Hyphomicrobiales bacterium
TCTTGCTGCCGGACAATGTAAATAAAGAGAGCATTAAAGCTAAGTTCGAAAATGGAATTTTAGAAATTTCATTAGAAAAAATCGAACCTGAGAAACCAAAAGAAGTAAATGTAGAAATCATATAATTTTGTCTCTTTCGAGAGTTTAACGAAAAAGTATCCCACGTCGTAATAATTTATTACTTGTGGGATACTTTTTACTTTCAATTCAAATAATAAGACTGTTGCATAAGTCATTAATAAGATATTCTAACAATTAATAAAGAAATAAATATCAATATTTTACAACATATAAATCAATACATATCAAAAGTTATTGATTCATGCATCCACTCGAAGACTCGTTCCGCAGGAATGACACCAACAAGATTGCTGAGTTTTGCAACGGTCTTTATCTTTGCAATTATTACGTTTACCGACAAAACAAAGTACAAGTAGTGGATTTGTCTGCACCGCTCCAGACTTGCTCTGCCACCTTGCCACTTCCCTTCAAATTCACTCTAATACCATTTTTATGCAGAATATTAATAGCTCTTCGAGCTGTCATTCCGATAAGATTGGGTCGCAAATTCGCAGCAGCAGCTGGATTGGCTAGAGCCATAGAATCAGAAATCAAATTAGAACTGAATCTAATCGGGATATTTTTATATATAAAACTTCCAGGAGCTGGATCCTGACGAATAACTACTTTAGACATACTGCTATCATTCGAATATGAAGTAAGTCCGTATATTTTCAATAGCCTATAAGCATCGCCATAACTCAATCCCTTCAAATTCGGCACAGATACACTATCGGAATGCACAAATGGTTTGCTATTGTTATTTAGTAGAATATCCGGCAACATCGAAATCCATCTTTGGGCGATATTTCTAAAAATCGGAGCTGCTACCGAACCGCCGTAATAATTATTCTGTGGTTTGTCCAAAATCACCACCATCGCTAATCGTGGATTATCCGCAGGGAAAAATCCTGCAAACGAAGCAGTATATTTTTTCTCTTTATATGAGCCATTAACTAACTGCTGTGCAGTACCGGTTTTTCCTGCGATTCTTATTCCAGGAATTTTCGCATTAATACCAGTACCTTCGTCAACCACATTTACCAACAACTCTTTTACTTTTTGAGCAGTCAATTCTGAAACTACGGTTCTGATTTTTTGTGGCTTATTCGACAATACTGCTTTGCCTTCAGAATTAAAAATATTCTTAACTACATACGGTTTATACAATATTCCGTTATTAGCAATTGCAGCATAAGCCATAGCTAATTGCAATGGGGTAACAGCTATACCGTATCCATAGCCGGCAAATCGACGAGCCGAAGCATCGAATTGCTCAATGCTTTTTAATTTCCCGACGGCTTCTCCCGGCACTTCGATTCCGGTACTGATTCCGAACCCAAAATCACGAATATATTTGTAGAACTTAGTATCCGGTAAATTGTAAGCAATCGTAGAAAGCACAATATTGCTTGATTTGGCAAATGCTTCTCTGAAAGTAACCTTACCAATTGGATGGTCGTCTAATATTGTAAAATCTTTAAACTGCATAGCACCATTCATACCGTCCACCATATCGTCGGGATGAATTATTCCTTCCTCTATACCTGCTGATGCTGTAACCATTTTGAAAGTTGAGCCTGGCTCGTACAAATCTGTAACTGCACGAATTCTTAAGCTATTATTATCTAATGCTGTAATATCATTCGGGTCGAAATTCGGGAATGATGCCATAGCCAATACTTCTCCAGTAGCTGGATCTATCGCTACGATAGTTCCTGATTCGGCTCCGGCACTTTCGACACCTTGTTTTAATTCAAACTCCACTATTCTTTGAAGCACAATATCCAATGTCAACTGAATAGAATTTCCGTTTAATGGGTCAACTTTTGGCAAATCCGCTAAAGGTCGCAATCTGCCACGAGCATCTTTGTTCATTATAGCATATCCATCTTTGCCTTTTAGAATTGAATCTAAACTTAGCTCTAATCCAGTAAGACCGCGATTATCAACATCGGTGCAGCCAACTACTTGCGAAGCTGCATCGGCGAAAGCATAATTCCTGCCCGGTTCTTCGCTTACTATAAATCCTCGTTTTTGGCGTTGTGTTAATAATTTCCAAGCTTTATCTCCGGACACATTTCGAACTAACCATACGAAAGCTCCTTTAGCAGCTTTGATTTTATCCACTATTACTTTTTTATCGACCTTCAATATCTCAGCCGTAAATCCAGCGAGAGTGTCAATATCATTTTTATCTTTCATCAATGACGGATCAATTGCGAATGAATACCGAGCAACAGTCGAAGCTATCAGAAGTCCATTTCTATCGTAAATATTGCCTCTATAAGCATCCAACACTACTTTCGATTCGTGCTGTTTATGAGCTTTGTTGCGATAGTATTCCGCATCTATCACCTGAATTTTGAATAATTTACCCATTATAGCAAACATTCCCAATCCGATTAGCCCGAACACAAAATAGACTTTCCAGAGTTTATTTTTAATCGGCAAATTCAGTTCAGAATTATTTGGTATATTATTCTCTTCTTGACTGCTTTTTGATTTATTGAAGTAGTTTCTCATATTCTATATTTTACTTATTGATTAACAAATTGCGGAGCCGAATTAGCTACTTGCATCCCTAATTTTTCTTTTGCTATATTAGTTATACGTTCAGGCGATTCTAATTGATTTATTAGCCTTTTATATAATTCATTGTTTTGCTTGAGTTCTTTATAAGCTTTTTTCAAGTCAGAATTGTATTTTAGTTGTGCATTCACTTGTATTACGCTCGTAACAGACAGAATCGTAATCAGAGCCAGTGCAGCGATAATACCGAACATCGTCCAACGATTGAACCCAAAGTTGATTTTTTTCACAGGAAGTTCCATAGAAGGAATATCTGTAGTTTTCTTATAGTCGTTCTCTTGAGTTTTACGAAATTCTTGATCGCCTAAATTTTTTAAATATTTCATATTCATCGCTATGCAATCATAGGTTGATAAAATCAATTACAAGTTGCAAAAATACGAATTTATATCATTTTTTAATAATCTAATATTATTATATGCAAAATATCATATTTTTAATTTAATTCGTCTCTACTAACATTAGTAAACAGAACAAATAATTTCAAAGGAAATGTTATGCAATCATCGTTAAATCACAGAAAAATTCAATATTCTAAATTTCTAATTATTGGCTTTATGGCTTCATTTTGCATGTTCGGGATTTACGGATGCAACAATATTAGCCAAATAATGAACACCTTAACTAGTCTGCAGAAAATAAAGTTTAAATTGAATAATGTATCCGATTTCAGAGTTAGCGGTATCAATCTCGGCAGCAAATCCGCAATTTCGGATTTTTCACTTACCGATGGACTAAAATTAGCTAATGCTTTTAAATCAAATTCATTACCAGTGGACTTTATGTTAAATGTAGCAGCTCTTAATCCTAACGACGGCAAATCCGGCG
>CAZIIZ010000436.1:0-3472 GCA_964539225.1 uncultured Hyphomicrobiales bacterium
TTTGAGTGCTTTTTTACAAGGTAGAAATAGTCGTATGGGTTGTTATCGTGAAGAAGTAACCACTTATATATATAGTTACCCTGTTGAATTTCATGAATTGCTTAGAGATATTTATTACAGGGCTGAGAAACGATATGAAGGACAATTTGAATGTCATAGTATTGGGCGGCTACCTATTGATCCTCCGGAAATTGAGCGAGTATTGACATTTGAAGATATTATTAGAGAAGAATGTAAGGTTGAGTACCACAGAGAGGCAGAGCCTTTCCGGTTTGTTGTTGAGAAGTTGATTAGGAATGCGAATGCCGAATATCGAAAGATTCGCGATCATAAGTAGATTGTAAAAGGGAAGTTATTAATTTAGCTTCCCTTTTTTTATTTGTAAATAAAGTTCGCCAAAGCCCATAAACACTGCACAAAGGACTTGCAACTGAGACGTGAAACGCTTATGTTAGCAGCCGTAACAATGTTTATTTATATAATAAGAAAGGCTTTTAAAGATGGAAAATTTAACAATCAAAACAGCACTTGAAAACGCCCTACCAGTTTTATCGGAATTAATCAATCAAGAATTAGGTTTCGCCCCGGAATTGTTTTTAGCGGCTAAAAACGGCGGATTTATAATCGCTTCTGAGGATTTATTAAGCGAGCTTGGAAATACCTTATCGAAAACACTTTTTACCTCAATAAAAATCAGAATGTGGGGCGAGATTGATAAGGAAAGTAACATAATATGGTTTAATACAAAATTAGCCTACGAACACCCGAACGGCGGCGAGAATGGAACTTCTTTAATATGGCAAGCGATATGGTTTGATTATAAAGAAGCGAAATGGATACCGGGAAATAAATTAATTTAATCAAAACAATCTAATCAAAAAGAGCCTCCTTCGGGAGGCTTTTTTTATTCCGTAAAATGCTTATTTTTGGCTCGACTATAGCTCAAGCCGAATTCGGCAAGGCATTTAGCAATAGCCTCCATCTCGTCCGCAGTGATGAACGGCTTGCCGTTGGTGCGGCGGCGATAGAGCTTATTGGGATTAAGCCCGGCAGCTTCGAATAGCAAGCCGGACTTAATAAAGGGGATTGATTCTATGTCTGGAAGATTAATCATCGGTATATTCCTGAAAAAGTTTGTATTTTGCACGTAAGTTTAAGAGTCGAACCCCTTATATCAAAATTTTAGTTAGCGTATTTATTGTCCCAACATTCTACCAATTCAGATACACTATAAGCAGGCTCTTCACCATTAGCGATTGCATCGTTATAAGCATCTGTTAATACTGATTCTACTTGGGAAGTGGTTAATGATTCATCTAATAGATTATTAGTAATCATTTCGGCGATTGTTTCGGTTGCATTTTTCATTTTTCAGACCTTTGTTTGATTTTCAAAATTTTGTTTTTAACGCCGATATTGATTTGTCAATTATCGGTATATAAATATACAGAAAAATCTGTCATTAATGCAAGAAAAAAAATGCAAAAAAATAAAAAAAGTTGAATTTTTTTTGAAAAATCGCATTTTATGATAATTCTAAACCTAAATTTTTAATAAGCCCGATTAGTAGTAATTTATCGTTACTGATTAGATCGCCTGCGTACATCTCTAATTCTTCAATCTGAGCCGGCTGTAGCCCTAAGAATCGCCGTAGCGTCCTGCTCTTCCCTGCTCCTGAAACATTATGATAAAATGCTTTTTTGGCGGCTTCTTGGTCTCGGAATCCAATTTTGATTTCGTTATTACTTGTGCTAATTACATCAAGAGCGGCAAGCATATTATTTGTATCAATTAGCGTTACGTCGTTTTTTTTGGTGTCCCATTCGCTACGAGCCGCTGTAAGGAATTTTTTCCACGACGCTTTGCCTTTTTTGGAACGTAATTTCTTGCCACTGTATCGCTTGCGTTTGTATCTATAGAACCAATAATCGAATGAGTATGGCTCGAATGGTTTGCCATCGAAATCAACTCTATTGTCAATATTGTTATTAATAAATTCGATCGCCTTTGTGCCAATCGCTGAGTAAGTATCCATAATTGCCTTGCTATAAAAAGAAAAAAGATTCGCCAATTAGCTTGGTAATGTCTGCTTTCTTAGAAGTAAGCGAAAATTTGACCTGCGGAAGCAATTTGCAACTCTCTAAGAATTCCACAGGGAAGTCGCCCGGAGCTGTGTAAACTTTGCGATATTCGGATTCAATTCCGGTTAACGAAATTGCCCGGTCGGAACTATAGAAGAATAGCTCCAAAAACGCAAGGTCGTCATCGCTCTGAATAGACTGCGTATTAATCGTGATATCCCACACTCTGCGAGCGAATCTCGCTTTCTCGGAAATATTTCCACGAAGCGAAGTTTGACTAAGGGAATCTGTGCGGATTTTGCTTGTTAGATTCAATTCTTCGAATTGCTCAACTGTGCCATTTGCTCTGAAAAACATAATTAACTCCTTTGATAGTTTCCGGATTTATACATTGCGTAAGCTTCTTTGTAGATTTCAATTATTCTGTCGTCCGAGGCTTCCGGCTCGAACATTCTGACCATGATTCCGATAAGAGTAGCATCGGTCTGCTTGATGTGCTTTTCTAATCGTAATTGTTGAATTGTTTTTCGCATATTATAGCATTTCTCTATGAGCTGAATTTTAGAATCAACCGCAAGAGTGGCGGTTTCTAATAGTTCGCAAGCATTGAGGAATTGCTCCTCAAGTATTTGGTCAGCAGATTGCCTTTCTTCTCCGGCAATAGATTCACGAGTCGCCGATTTAGGCGGTTTTGTGGCTCGTGGTCGGCTCAAAAGCCCTGCATCCCAGTCATTAATAGCCTTACGGGCTTGCTCGTAGGTACACTTGAATTTGTCGGCTACTTCTTGGATAGTAACAGAAGGGTTTTTCTGCTTGTATTTACCAATTGCTTGCCGTGTAGTAATTGCTAATTTATTCGCCTTTGGTTTACGTTCTTTTGCCATAGTATTTTTTCCTTTGTGTGTAAACCTTCCGAAGATAGATTCCTGCATTCGCAGGAATGACAGACGGAAGTTTAGTCGTAATTTATTATGTCGAATCCGGACTTAGATATTCCGGTGATTGTGATAACGTGCCGCAAGAATCCCTGCGTGGTCTCGGAGCGTAATTTAATAGCCGCCCTGGGTATAACAATGTCACTATTGCCCTGCCTTGTAAATGCGTCCATCCTACCGTGAAAACCGTCGGCACCAAGATAAATAATCGCTGTTACCGATTCTTGCGGATTAATGAATCTGATAATTCTAAGTAGAGTTTCCTCGATACCGCCCTGCCCGACGTAGTAAATTGTAGCTGTAATTTTCTGATACAAGGTTTGATCGAGTCCGAGCGAATTTTTAGTAGTTGCGTCCTCAATGATCAGGTTTGATTCCTTCATTAGATTAGGAAGCGTGATTGCGATTTTCTCGGTTTGATTTTCTATACCGGAAATTACAACCATCGAGATTGGT
>CAZIIZ010000437.1:0-3472 GCA_964539225.1 uncultured Hyphomicrobiales bacterium
ATTACCGACATGATTCGCTAAATTCAAAGCATAATCGAAAGCCGCATCGCCCGCACCAATGATGACGATATTCTTTCCCTCCGCTTTAGGCATAGCCGCCACTTCGTAAAAAATTCTATCGGATTCGGGAAGCGAAATACTCGGAGCATTAGGAATTGTTCCGCTAGCGATAATAGCTATATCATATTTGCGAATCGCAGAATCAGTAATAATGGCGAATTGATTATCGCTATACTCGATGCCTTGCACTTCTTCATAGATAGGATTATCAATATAAGCTAAAAGATTCTTCTTCAATAATCGAGCATAATGTTTTCCGCTGATACCTTTATAAAATGGAGGCAAATTCTCTATCAAATTAGCATTCCGAGCCAATCCGCCGACGATATTTTTCTCAAAAATATCAACAGCAAACCCATAGCGTCGCAACTGAACCGCTGCGGATACTCCGGCAGGACCGGCTCCGATTATAGCAATATTATTCATCATACGCCTGCAATTCATCAGACAAACTTATGCTACAAACTCCATGCGACAAATTCAACACTGTAGCGAAATGGTATTCATACATATACGATGCCGTGCAGTCAGCCACGAGCGAAACATCATAATTCGCTACGAAAGCAGCTCGGGCGGTAGTCTCGACGCATAAATGCGAAAACACTCCGCAGATGTACAATTTCCGCACATTCAACGTACGCAGAATCTCGTCTAGTTTAGTTTGATGGAAAGCATTATAGGTTTCCTTCTCAATTATAAACGCATTGCGAGGCACTTGCAAACCGGAAACAATATCGAAATGCTCAGACGACTTATCCAAATAGCCATTCCAGAATCGAAGCATAGAATTATCAGACTCCGCACTATTGAAATGCTTAGTCAATATTATTGGGCAACCCAAGCGATAGAACTTATCTATTAATAAATCAATATGTGGCACAATTTCCTTCATAGCCGGAATGCACGCATTGGAGCTATCGCTTGCGAAATATTTCTGCATATCCACTATCAGTAGAGCCGAATGTTTGCGAATTTTACGTTCCAACTTCACTCGATGCAATTTGCTTACATCTTCAATTATCTTCCTCGCAGTAGCCCTTGCCCCACTTTTCTGCATATAATTTGTTTTCATAGGTTTTTACTTATAGTATTCAAATTTTCTATTCTCTATATCTTTTAACCAATACCCACCGTTGCTCATTCCCTCATTAGAATATATTTTTTTCACGACCCAGTTGCCATAATAATCATAAACATACTCATACTTATATTTTTCTTCAATTATTTCTGGTTTGGAATCATATCGGTACTCAACAAATATTGCTTTAATTGGATTCGCGTAAATATCATATTCAAAGATTGTATCAACTTTATCTCTGTCATATTTTATATATTTTGTTTTTCTACCTTTTTCATCATATCGTAGAATAATTTTCTCGCTGTTAGCCCAATCACTGTTAACGGTCTTTTCGATAAGCCTTCCATTTTTATCGTATTGATAATTTTCAATATTTTCTAATGCTCCATCCCAATTAGTATCATAAGTAATCCTTCTGCTTAACTGACCATTAGAATTATAGAAGTTTTTAAATTGTCTTATGTGATTATCCCAATCAATACCATTGCTAAATTCCTTTATTATATTTTTCATACTATCATAAGTAATTTTAGATGTACACCATCTGCAACAAAAGTAACCTTGACCATACAGTCTATTACCTAAACTATCATATATCTGATAAACATGATTCCACGAATTTTTCTCCGAATTTGAATCTGCATAAAATGCAAACCATTTTCTAAATCTTTGGTTTCCACTGTACTTATATTGCACTCTTTTCTTAAGTACTCCATTTTCGTCATTTAATAATGCCTTAACCCTATTGCCGTATATATTAAAATCAATATCGCTTAATATCAAGTCATTTGTTTTATCTTCAAATTCATAAAATCTATATTTCTTTTTAGAATGAACTACTCGTTTTACTTTCCCGATTAGATTTTCACGTTCTAAATCGTTAGTGAATTTATCATATTTCGGAATATATTCCTTGGGTTTCTGCTCATTACACGATAACAGTACTCCCATCATTCCGACCCAAAACAAAATTTTTCTAAACATAACTAATTTCCATTTTTCGTAGTAATATTAAGTATTCAAAAATAAAGAAAGTAAATGATATTTTGCATATTAAAATTCAAAGCCCTTGCAAAATTGAATCTGTTTGGCTTAAGCAAATCCAATAGAGACGGCACGAATGGTTCATCAATATTTATTAAAAATGTTTGCATTTCATTTTCGTATATTTCAGTATTCGATATAACAGTTAGATAAGCGAATAAATTTAGTAAATATTGCACATTATACATTATCTACTCAATGAGAAAGTTCAATTTGTTTTTCGGTAATATTTTTCAACTTACTCTCCTAAACCTAACAATTTCAGACAGTAAGAGCTACAATACAAAGCACTAAAAAGATAATATCAATACTACAGCTCACAATTCTTTTAAAAAGATACACAACGCTTAAACAGCACTAAAAGACAAGTTGCCTAGCTATAAAAGTTATTTAACAATAAAAGTTGTTTATTAAATATTTAATAATTTGCAAATACACATTTGATTTTGTATTTTGTACTACTTGTAAATGACAATATTTGTGTTACGTTTATCAAAGAGGATTGCAATGAAAAAATTACTACAAAATTTAGGTAAAAGCATACTCATCGCAGCTTTAATAATTGGAACTAATTCTAATATTTTCTCTCAAGAAACTAATCAGTTACTTGATATGTCGTTAGATGAGTTAATGAATATGGAAGTTGTTACTGCTTCTAAGAAAGCAGAATCTTTGAATGATGCTCCCGGAATCATTTCCGTGATTTCTCGTCAAGAGATTGATGGATTTTATGCTCAGAATTTGGGTCAAGTTTTAAGCAAAATTGTAGGTACGAGTTTTCAGTCACCGGATGTATTTGTGAACCAATCAATTATTATTCGTGGTCAAGAATCTACGCCATATAATAATCACGTATTGATACTTATCAATGGTCGTCCATTTAGAGATCCTATTACCGGAGGTCATAATGCTTCGATATATTCTGGATTCCCAATTGATGTAATTGATCATATAGAAGTTATCAGAGGTCCAGGATCTGTTTTATATGGCTCGTGTGCATATTCCGGAGTTATTAATGTAATCACTGCTAAAGGCAAAGCAAATACTTTCCAAGGAAGTGCAAATATGCGAATTGGAACTCAAGAATCAATTATTGGTTCTTCTGCATTTTCGTTTAGTACTGACGATTTACAAGTTAGTATGGGAGTTTATGGTCAAGATAGTAAAGGACCGTTATTCAACTTTTTCGGATACAATCAAGATTTAACTGATGCCCAAGCAGCCGATTATAAAAACAATCCTGATAACTATGTGGTTACGGGTAAAAAATTTGATCCTATCACCAATGAC
>CAZIIZ010000438.1:0-3157 GCA_964539225.1 uncultured Hyphomicrobiales bacterium
TAATTTTACGGGCTGGCTTGGTTATGCTTACGGCGAAATCAATTCAACTTTCGCAAACATTAATAATGGTAAGGAATTCCATCCTAAATACGACAGAACGCATGATGTAAAATTAGTATTGCAATATTCTCCTAATTCTACTTGGGATTTCTCGGCTAATTTCACTTTCCAATCCGGACAATCCTACACTGGAGCTACTTCTAGATTCCAAACAATGTTGCCGGGAGAGAATTATGGTATGGGGCATGTATTCCCAACTCAAAGATATGGACAGCGATTGCCCGCATCTCACCAATTAAATTTAAGTGCCGGTTATAATTTTACTACATGCGGACTTAAATCTCGACTAAACTTAGATATTTATAACGTTTACAATCACAAAGATATATTAATGCGTTACTATAATACTGAAGACGTTGATGCAAAATTGGAAGACGTAAAGCTATTGCCGATAATTCCTTCTATTTCTTATGAAATTAACTTTTAATCAATCAATTAATACAAATAAAAAGAATAAAATTATGAAAAATGCAATAAATTCCTTAATTCTGTTAGTAGCCTTAGTGTTTGCTTTAACTTCTTGCGAAGACGATGTGCTAAAAGACTATGTTCCGAGAAATATGGTAGAAGCGTATTTAATTGTAGATCATCCAATTGAAAATGTTAAAGTGCTGAAATCTCAACAAGTATTCGGTAAATTTGATTATAATAAAGCTCTAATTAGAGACGCACAAGTGTTTGTTAAAGGTGATGGACAAGTAATTGAATTAAAGATTGATCAAACCGGTGTTACTGGTTATTATGATCCGGCAAAGCAGTATTTAATTAAACCTAACACCGAATATACTCTTGAAATAATTCTCAGCGATAAAACAGTAATGACTGCTAAAACAATTACTCCGGGAAAAACTGAATGGACTAAAGAGGCAAAAGATCAAATTCAATATCCTAAAGATACTTTGAAACTAAAAGCAAGCGAAATGATTCAATGGAAAAGAGTTACTGGAGTTGATTTCTATATTGGCAATATCAAATGTCTTGATACTTTGAACTACGGAAAGTATTTAACTCCTGCAACTGAAGAATTGAACAGAAGATGTTATAATTTTACTACCGATCATCAAGATGGGGAAGAATTTAAAGAGATTTCCATGACCGTTTTTCTTGCTAATAATGAGTCCAGCGTTGTTTGGAATGCGTTTAAATGGTTTGGCAAACACTCAGTAACAATTTACGCTCCGGATGATAATATGATTAGATGGTTTATTCAAAGTTATCAGATGCGAGAATTTGATTCCAGACTTAATTCTATAAATAATGGATATGGATGCTTTGGTTCGGCTTCGATGGTAACAGATACTTTCTTCCTTGTGAAAAATCAACAATAGAAAATTTGAATTTATATCATTCAAAAGGCTATTCCGGAATTCTCGGGATAGCCTTTTGTACGTGATTGGGTAATTTATGAGTTGCAATTAGAATATTTAATTTGTTAATTCGTTATATTTCAGTATAAATGAAGAAATTAATACATTACAGTTAGAAAATATATTATGGAAAATGCTCCAAAGTCAATGCGATTGCAAATTGCAATGTTCGGACGGACAAATGTCGGCAAGTCAAGCCTTCTAAATATGCTTGCGGGACAAGATATAGCTTTAGTTTCTGAAATTCCCGGTACTACAACTGATGTAGTCGAGAAGTCTTTTGAACTTTTACCTATCGGACCGGTTGTTTTCTTAGATACTCCTGGCATTGACGATTCATCAGAATTAGGTACGAAACGTATAGAACGCACTCACAGGATTCTATCGCGTGCTGATGTAGCAATAATTGTTACTGAGCCAAATGTTTGGACTGATTTCGAAACGGAATTGGTACAAAACATGTTGAAACCAAAAAAAATACCAACAATAATCGTAATTAATAAATCTGATATTGGCAAATCCACACCGGAATTTATAAATTCATTATCGCAATTTAGCGATTCAGTGATTGAAATGTCCAATTTCGAACCGGAAAACCGAGAAAGATACTTGCAAAGTCTTAAAACTGCTCTTGAAGTTCTTCTTCCAGATGAGGAAAAATCACAAACTATTTCGATTCTTGGAGATTTAGTTCCGCAATCCGGCGGTTTAGTTATACTTATTACGCCTATAGATCTGCAAGCCCCCAAGGGACGTATGATTTTGCCACAAGTGCAAGCCATTCGGGACTGTTTGGATAACGATTTGGTAGTTATGGTTGTGAAAGAGCGAGAATATCCTACGGCTCTTCAACTTCTGAATCGAAAGCCCGACCTTGTGGTTTGCGATTCCCAAGTTGTGTATAAGATGGTGGCAGATACGCCTCCGGATGTGCCATGCACGACTTTCTCTATTCTATTTGCACGTCTAAAGGGCGACTTTATGGAGGAGATTCGTGGAGCTGTGGCTTTGGATTCCTTAGAAGAAGGTGATAAAATCCTAATTGCTGAAGCCTGTTCGCATCATTCATTGCAGGATGACATCGGTAAGGTTAAGATTCCTCGATGGCTGCGTCAATATTTGGGATTTGATGTTCAGATTGACTATTGTGCGGGTCGGGATTATCCCGAAAATGTTCAGGAATATAAGGTTATTATTCATTGTGGGGCATGTATGCTTACCCGTCGGGAAAAACTGAACCGAATTGAGATGGCTAAGGAAGCGAATGTACCAATTACGAATTATGGGATGACAATTTCATTGGTGCAGGGCGTATTGGAGCGTGTTCTTTCGCCATTTCCTGAGGCAAAAGCTCTATTTTCTCAGCTGAATGATATAGAATTGTAGCAATATTTAATATTTCATATTTATAATTCAACAATTAAGCGTCATCTTATTATAATTTATAATAATAAGATGACGCTTTACTATTTAAAATTGCTATAATTGACTCAGAATATTATTTTTGCTAATTACAAAGATAATATTCGGCTATATTTATATATAATTATTATAGTAAATTATAATTTATGAGCTTATTTTGAGCAATTTTCATGTTCTGAATTAGGATTTAGAACATGAAAGTATAGTTTTTTAACATTAATGTATGGACTTTGAACATTAAAGTATGGACTTAGAACATTAAAGTATGGACTTAGAACATTAAAGTATGGACTTAGAACATTAAAGTA
>CAZIIZ010000438.1:3257-3462 GCA_964539225.1 uncultured Hyphomicrobiales bacterium
TGGACTTTTAACATTAAAGTACGGACTTAGAAGTTCCATTTGCGAACTATAGGTATAAAATCATGAATTAGAATTTATAGATATTGGATAATAAATGCAGAAATTAAGCATAGCAAATCAGAAATTTCACATAAAATATTGAGATATAACAAATATGATTCTGCAATTGAAAATCAGATTCATCAACTTATAAAATTAAATCCTG
>CAZIIZ010000439.1:0-3461 GCA_964539225.1 uncultured Hyphomicrobiales bacterium
GGATTGCCCACGGCAAGCACCATCTCGCCGACTTTTATATCGTCAATGCTAGCTAAGTATGCAGTAGGAAGATTCTCATCTTCAATTTTGATGACGGCTAAATCAGTCATCGGATCGGTGCCGATTAGCTTCGCTTTATAAGTTTTTTTATCATAAGTCGAGACTTTTATTTCAGTAGCATCCTCGACTACGTGATTGTTGGTAACAATATATCCGTTAGACGATATAATAACTCCACTACCGCTGGCTTCGCGAGGAGCTTGCTCTCGCTGACCGCCGCCACCAAATGGATTAAATCCAAAGAAATCTTCCAAACCGCCGCCGAACCCCTGCGGTCCATTGCCCTGGCTAGTATTCTTAACTTCCATTTTCACGGAGATACTGACTACTGTAGGCAATACTGCATTGCTTACCGAAACAAAAGATTCATTGAGCTGTTTAGCCATTGGACTGATTTTTACGGGCGGAGTAGATGCCCCAATATGTTCGCTGGCGAATGCATTTGAAATCATATTTGGGTTAAAATTGACAGCGAATAATGCTCCAATTAACACGCCGAGCATAACTAAGCTGACTGTTGATAACTTCTTTCTTTCCATACCTATTACCTCTTAAAGAAATAAATAATAAAATAGTTTAATAATATTTGTTTTGTTGAGTTAGTATTTGAATAGCAGAAACTTGCCGGAAATTAGCAATCTATCCTGCCTGATTAGATATTTAAGTTAAATATTAAAATAGAAATAGCAATTATTCTATAAAATTTTCCGATACATATTTAACAATAGAAAGATAATTTATTATATCATTGCGACGATTGATTTAACGAATAATTTATAGTTTTGTTGCATTATTTTTTAATTTTTTTTGGTTGAATATTCTAGAAATATGAAAAAAAAGCAGAATCCCATTTCTAAGATTCTGCCGTAATTATTTCGAAGTTATGATTTTCCCCGGTTATTTTTCCGGAGTTTCGATTACAATTTTAACAGTACGAGAATAACTTCTGCCTTCGGGCAAGTTGTTGTCGTATAATTCATAAGTGCTGCCTGCGGCTTCAATGTTCACTTTGGTTTTATCACTTATACTTAGCAAGGCTTCCACTTGTGCAGCTCTGTCCTTAGCTAATTTCAGGTTATGGCTTGCATCGCCGGTTCTATCGGTAAATCCGGTAATAGTTACTTGAGAAATAGGCTTGATATTAGCTTTTATCACGTTGATAATTTCTAACTGACGCTCGGTAATTTCCGATTTGTCATAATCGAACAGAATCAATGAATAACGCTCTACTCGTTTATCGCCCAGCATCTCAACTTTTTTCTTTTTTATTGTCCTTTGCTGAATTTTGATATTCTCATCGTCAGTTCCGGCTTGATCGTAAGAATCCTTAGCTAATAATTTAACATTTACCGGAGAATCGTACAACGGCACAGGATTAACTTCCACTTTCCAATCAATTGAGTCCGCTCTGCCTCCGCCATTATAGCTTCTAATCGCCGAACCGTCTTGACTAACATCAATTGTCCATTTAGCGATTTTATCCTGAGATTTGATTTTCGGAATAATTCGAACAATTGGCGGATACGCTATTCGATGAATTTCGCTAAGTCGTATCGGCTTCAGAATTCCGATATTATTAGAATTAATCTCAGCTCTTCGATTTTCTTCTAATCCCTGCGGATGCAAATTATTTGCAGGTTTTTCCGGCAAATTGCGGGCATCAATCATAATTCTGCTGCTTTCAATGCTCCACACATCACGGAAGTATTTCGCCACGGCTTCGGCTCTAGCTGTAGATAGTGCTAAATTACCGGCTTCTTCGGCTACATCGTTGTTGCATCCAGTAATTGTGAAAGTCGCAGCCGGATTATCTTTCAAACGTTTGCCGATAATATTTAAAATCTCGCGATAAATAGACAAAGCATCCCACTTCAATTTATCATCTTTAAAGTCCTTCGCTTGATCCGCAGTAAGTAGATTAATATTCGATTTAGTTAAATCAGCACTATTATTAGCGAAAAAGACTTGCGGAAGCAATGGAAATGTCTCTTCGGTTTCTAATTCTTCAATTATTAATTCCGGCATATCAACGTATTTCCCATCATAATCAATTCCTTTCAGAATTATATTAGCAATAGGAGCATTCGGCAATTGCGGCATTTCTTTGTTGTAGAATTCCATAATATCTGTGCGATTCAAATAGTAATCATCGTATTCAATTTGTTTAGTTGATTTTTTAGTATCAATTAATGTGATTTTAGATTCGGCAATTCCTTGAGCTAACACCACAATAGTATCTCGTTTGGTAAATGTAGAATCAAGCGTCGGCTTCACAGTAGGACGAATTGGGAATTTAACGGCTACACCTATGTTTAACGCATTCGGCGACCACGATACAGAACTCAAGCTGTACAAAGCCAATTCATAACGCAACTCTGGCACTATAAGCATTCCGCTTTTCATCTTAAAGTTATAAGCCAAACCCACAGTAGCGAAAGTCATAAAAGACTTAGCATCGGGTATGTCTTTGTCATTGTAAACTGAGCGAACAGTCTGATGATTCGCTTGAAATACTACATCATCAGGCGACAAAATTTCTTCCTTTTGACTGAACTGCTTAGTAAGTAAAAATGCTCCTTTTAGTCCTAATGCTCCTGTAAAATTATCATAGAAATTATAGAACACTTGTGGCTCTAATGCTATTGCACTTAATTTAGAGTCAATTGAATATTCCACATTTATTCTGTTAGTACTGCCTATAATTCCTGCATTTAAGGCATTGCCGATGGCTTCTTCCTTGCTCAATTTCGCATTCATCAGCGAATAGCCCAATCGAAGTCCGAGATAGAATTTCTCAGCGAGAGGTATTTCGAATAATCCACCAATCGAGACTCCATTGCCGAAGCCGGATTCGAACTTAGGGCAGCAACTGAAATATCCCGGCAAATAACTGAAATCAGCTCTATGCAAATTCATATTATAATGCACATATCCGCCAAAATAATTATATGGCTCTAAAACTTCATTTCCAACGTTCGAAGTTGCGTTTTGCGAGATAACTTCTTGCGAAGTGAACAAAGCTCCAAGCAACACTGCTATTGTTAATATATACTTTTTCATCGTTATTCCTTTCCTATTTGATAATTTGTAATTGCTGAGTGGTCATTTTATTAGGTCCTTGCAGTATTATTATGTATGTGCCGGAAGAGTATCCAGAAGTCGGGATAGAATACTTTTTCACTTCGTTGTTCTTAGCGTTACTATACCAATTATCAATAATCTGCTCTTCGCCTAAGGCATTCGCAATTTTCAATGTATGATTGCCTTGCTCCAAAGTAGTAATTTCTAAATTAATAAAATCTTCTGGAGGAGTCGGATTAATTCTTACTGATATTGGCTGATTATATTCGATTAGTCTATCATCTCCATTTTGGCAAATGGTGTAAGATAGCGAACCGGGT
>CAZIIZ010000440.1:0-3461 GCA_964539225.1 uncultured Hyphomicrobiales bacterium
AAGAAACGGTGTCGATGGGCGGAACCACTCAAGATTGCGTTAAGGTGGTCTATGATGGCGCCGACTCGCTATATGTGCATCTGAATTATATCCACAAAATACAGAAATATTCGGCAGTCGAAGGTTCTGTACCGAAATTGAGCAAACTTGGTTCTGCCGAATGGGAACGCAAAAAAGCTAAAACCAAAAAACGCTTAAAAGATATAGCTCGAGATTTGATTAAAATTTATGCTAAACGCAAGGCATCGCCTGGATATTCATATCCAGCTGATACAATTTGGCAGAAGGAGTTTGAAGCTTCGTTTATGTTCGAGGATACTCCCGACCAAAGCCGTACCACTTCTGAAGTGAAAAAGAATATGGAAGAGTCCTCGCCTATGGATCGTTTGGTCTGCGGCGATGTAGGATTCGGCAAAACTGAAATCGCTATCCGAGCTGCATTTAAAGCAGCTCAAGCCGGAAAGCAAACTGCCGTGTTGGTGCCGACTACTATTCTCGCCCAACAGCATTATGAATCATTCAGAGACAGAATGAGCGGCTATCCGGTGAATATCGGAGTGATTTCTCGATTCCGCACCAAAAAGGAACAAACCGAGATATTAGAAAAATTAGAAAAAGGAGCTTGCGATATTCTAATCGGTACGCATAGACTCTTGAGTAAAGATATTAAATTCAAAGATTTGGGCTTGCTGATTATCGACGAAGAACATCGCTTCGGAGTAGCAGCGAAAGAAAAGTTAAGAGATCTACGATCAAACATTGATACATTGACTCTGACAGCTACGCCGATCCCTCGTACTTTGAATTTCTCGCTGATGGGAGCAAGAGATTTGAGCTTAATCGAAACTCCACCGAGAAACCGATTGCCGGTGAATACTAAAATCGTCGAGTGGAACGATAAGCAAATGGCTCAAGCTATCCGGTTGGAATTAGAACGCAAAGGACAAATCTATATAGTACACGACAAAGTGAAGGATATTGATAAACTCGCCGATAAAGTGCGACAATTAGCACCGATGGCAAGCGTCGGAGTGGCTCATGGGCAGCTTCCGGCTGCTCAATTAGAGAAAGAAATGCAGAGATTTATCGAGCGGAAATATGATATTCTGATAGCTACTAAAATCGTGGAGTCCGGTTTGGACATTCCGAATGCAAATACTATTATCATCAATCGAGCTCATAATTTCGGTCTTGCTGAGCTTTATCAATTGCGTGGCAGAGTGGGCAGAAGCAATATTCAGGCTTACTGCTATCTATGCGTGCCGTCGTTCAAAATTATTACAAATAATATTCTCCGCCGATTACAAGCCATAGAAGAATTTACGGATTTGGGCAGCGGATTCAAATTAGCTATGCGTGACATGGAAATCCGCGGAGCGGGCAATTTGCTCGGAGGCGAGCAGAGCGGATTCATCATTGATATTGGCTATGAATTATTCCATAAAATTTTAGACGAAGCCGTTCAGGAATTGCGATACGAAGAATTCGGCGATATATTCGACGATAAATACAAGAAAAAACCAATCGGACTCGACAACGACGAAATCGCTATTGAGCTGAACAGCGAAGCCCTAATCCCAGCGGACTATATCCAATCCGAACCGGAACGTTTCCAATATTACAAGCAATTCTACAATCTAAAAACTAACGATGAAGCCAAGAAATTAGCCGAGGAATTAGAAGATCGTTTTGGAAAATTGCCAAAGCAAGTGCATGAATTATTATTCGTGGTTCGCTTGCGAATTGCTGCTCTCGGCACCGGTTTCCAGAAAATTGTAATTAAGCGAAATAAATTCTTGGCAGAGTTTCCGCCGGAATCAGCTAAAGAATTCTACGAAACGGCTTTCCCCGATATTTCTGATTATATTATGGAATTCGACGACGCAAAAGTATTCCAAGAGAATAGTCGTCTATTCCTGCAAAAGCATTACGAAAATCGCAACGATATTATCGAAATGATGTGGAGAATTAAGAAAACTGTGGAAAGTGTGCTGGAGTAATTTTTTCCAATAGTAGAGACGTAACTTACTGCGTCTCTACTTCTGCAAGAAATCCAAGAAAATATCTTATGTTCGTTGCTGTTGATATGTTTTATTTTTCGAATACTCATAAAAATAAAGCATGGAGTTTAACAGAAAGCATACTAACGAAATAGCCGCGGGTCTCGGCAGTAAATGTAAGTTGAAGTTTACGATCAAAAACACAGAAAAAAGAATAAGAATTCTACTTGAGGGAGCATCATTACATTGCTTATCTGAACCGCGATCAACGGGTCGTCTTTTCAATTCACGAACATCTTCAAAGTATTCTTTATTAAAAAATCTGTTTCTACTTGGCAAGAAATCGACCACTAATACTACGTTTTGGAGTATATAAACACTACTTATCCCAAGCAAGAAATATTTTAATCCAACTGCGATTTTATCCATTATCATTATTGAGTTTTCAATTTGACCACTTTGATACACTAAATATATGTTATCAAAAGCTAAAAGAATTAAGATAATTGAACTCCAAATACTTAAAAATAGTCGCAAAGATTTGGAGAGTTGGATATTGACAAACGCATTAATTATTGAAAATCCTGCAATCACAAATCCAATAATCATTATTGTTTTCAAAAAATCAGAATTAGTATTATAAAATCCATGGTCAAAAACCCAATATATAATGCCAATTGATAAAACTAAAGTTTTTCCTTCAGACATTTTGGGAATTATTTTATCTCTATGAATTATATAAGATATTACTACAAAAAAGATTAAGAACAAGTATGGCCAAATAATAATGTGATTTTCCAAAACGTAAGATGGTTCATGTTTACTGGGTAAGAAACAAAAAAAGCTTAATGCAAGAGAAGGCAAAACAGTATATAATACTGTTGACCACTTTGGGGTTAATCGTTTATTTTCTATCACAGCACCCAAAATTAATGCTATTATGCTTATTGAAATCAATTGATTCGTTGAAGTGGAAATAATATATAAAATATAAATTAACAATGGCATCAGAATTATTGAAATTCCAATCATCAAAGTTTTTAAATCAAATCCTGTTTTTTTTCTTTTCTTCATTTGCTATGTATTTATTTACAGTCTTATGAATAGCTCTTATAATTACAGCATTCATATTTTCATAATTTTCGATATTTTTAAAATTATTCAGAATAATGTTCTTATAAATCCTAATTAACTTTTGCACTTTTTGTAGTAAAATAGCTTCCTCGAATCTATCTACTCATTCTCAGTAATTCCTGCATCGCAAATTTAAGAAGAATATTTGGGAATTGCAAACTAATATGCAGAATAAAGTCACGGTAAAAGCATTACGAAAATCGCAAGGATGTGGAGAATCAAGAAAACTGTGGAAAGTGTGCTGGAATAATTTTTTACTATCTTGAGGCTGTTTAATAAATCGTTATTCAGAACGAAGTGAAAAAACATAAATGTTATGGTTTATTG
>CAZIIZ010000441.1:0-3447 GCA_964539225.1 uncultured Hyphomicrobiales bacterium
AGTCTTCGAGTGGATGCAGGAAACTCTTCTTAGAGTTCAGCGTAGCTAATCTAAAATTGTTTCGAGACGGAATGAATTCAAAGGAAATAGTGTAATGGTAATACCAAGTTCCTTAGATTCCTGCATCCGTTCGAAGACTCACTACGCAGGAATGACAAGAAAAGAAGTTAGATTCGCTACACTGAATCCGAAGACGGATTTCCTGCATGTACTCGAAGACTCGCTACAAAGATATAACAACCGACTATCTCTTACGGAAAGATTGAGTAGAAATATCATATTTTCTGATTTTATTATGAAGCGTTTCTCGGCTGATAGCAAGCAAAGCTGCTGCTTTACTTACGTTGCCGGAAGTTTTTTCTAAGGTGGACTCAATTTTCAATTTATCTAATTCTGCTAAATCTTCTTTCAAAGTTCTATCGGATTTGATTATTATTTCGCTCTCGAAATTATGAACGTAAGTATTATTGGAAGAGTTACCAGTCATGATTTTATGAATGTCGTTTATCTCTACGAGTTCGCTAGATGCTGTTTGCAGAGCTACACGGATTACGCTGGAAAGTTCTCGAACATTGCCTCGCCATTCCTGCTCTATCATAAACTGAACGGCAGAAGTAGCGATGTCCTTCGATTCATTATAATCGTTATTATGACGCTCGACGTAGTAATTCACAATATCCGGAATATCGTCTCTGCGTTCACGAAGCGGAGGAATATTAATTCCGCATTCTCGAAGCCTGTGGTATAATTGCTCTCTGAATTTTCCATCCCGAATAGCTGACATTAAATCTCTATCAGTAGCAGAAATAAAACGAACATCTAAATCTTCTGATTCAGTAGAACCGACCTTACGAACGATTTTTTCTTCTATTGGGATAAATAAATTCGATTGCAATTCGAGCGACAAATCGCCAATCTCATCTAAGAATATCGTACCCTTATTTGCTTGTTGGAATAAGCCTTTTTTGGTATCGGTCGCACCGGAAAACGAACCTTTAATATGACCGAATAGCTCGCTTTGGAATAATTCCCTCGGTATATTCGGAATATCGACAGTAACGAATGGTGCTTTATTTCTGCGGCTAACAGTATGAATCGCTTGGGCAACGAGCTTCTTACCGGTACCGGTTTCGCCAGTTACCAATACGTTCAAATCAGTTCTGCCGAAGCGAATTATGCTATCGCCCAATTCAACCATAGAATTGCTTTTAGTAATTATTCCCTGCGAACGCAACAATTTAATAATCTCAGCAGCATCGCCCTTCATATTAATATTGTCGAATACGCTTTTTAAAACTTCTTTAAGTCTGTCCTTGGTTAAGATACTTTTTTCGATGAAATTCATTGCACCGAGTTTAGTAGCTTTCACAGCCATGTCAATAGTACCCTTACCGCTAATCATAATCACCGGAATAGAATGATAATATCGGCGGCAATGCTCCAGAACGTCGATACCGTTCATTTCCACATCGTTGCCAAATTCAATATCAAGCAATATACAATTAACCTTGCGACTAAATTTCGCCAAATAGTTAATCGCTTCCTCGGGATGATTCAATGCGTGCGATTCGTAACCGAACGATTGTACTAAATCAGCCAAAGTTGCCGTAAAATCTTGATTATCATCTACTATTAAAACGTTCATCTGATACCTAAATTATTAAAAATTTCTATTAATCCTATTGAGAGCGTCAAAGTAGTCATTCTGAGGTCTCAAAGAAAACTACGTTTTCACTAAAAGCGAATGACGTATTCCGTCATTCTGAGCGTAGCGAAGAATCCATTCTTCCGTAACTTATTGGTATTACTAGATACTTCGCTACGCTCAGTATGACGATAGTATCAATAATATGTTTATGTGAACGGTTTCTTCGAGCTTCTGTGTCATTCTGAACGAAGTGAAGAATCCATTCCTTCGTAACTTACTAATATCGTTGGATACTTCGGTACGCTCAGTATGACGATATTTACGTTTGTAATACTTATGGAATCGCCCCCAAGGGGGATGACTTCACTTTCTTACTTTGCTCTATAATCCAAAGAATCGAAAAACACTCTAAGCTCTTTATTGCCTGCGTTTGTATGCTCCGGATTCCAAATAGCACGAAAATATACATTTTGCCCTGGGCTGTTATACTCTACGAATTGCTGCACAATACCCGGAAACGCCAATGCCTGAGTCTTAACAACGAAATTAACCAAATCTTGTTTGATTCTACAGTAATTTTCTTCGCTAATTCGGCTACTATCCGAAAACTTTTTATTGCCGAGGCTGTCCTCTTCTACTTTCACTATCTCCATTTTGGAATTAATGGAATGATACACACGCCAGCCGGTTTTATTATACTGCGTACCCCAATTGATTAATAAATCCTTCTCCGATTCCTTCACACATTTCGCTTGCTTAGGAGCGGAAGAACAAGATACTACTATCATTGCGATTATAGCCAATATATATTTTGATTTTTGCATATATTTATTTTTCAACTTAAAATGTCATTCCTGCGAAGCGAGTCTTCGAGAGAATGCAGGAATCTAAATTCTTACTAGTACAAAGTACAAAACTTGAACTGTCATTCCTGCGAAGCGAGTCTTCGAGCAAATGCAGGAATCTAAATTCTTACTATTACAAAGTACAAAACTTAAAATGTGATTCCTGCATCCGCTCGAAGACTCACTTCGCAGTATTATCCTATAGAATGAATTCAATAGTCTAACAAAATCCTTAGATTCCTGCATCCGTTCGAAGACTCACTACGCAGGAATGACAAGTCTAAAACTAACATCCACTCGAAGACTCACTACGCAGGAATGACAATCTGGCGAAGTGAGAACTTTAGAAACAATCTACGAATTCTTTTCTAAAAATGTATTCATACGTTTGATGCACTCATCTTTACCGATTAATTCCATAGTTTCGAACATACCGGCACCAATAGATTTACCCGTTACCATTAATCGCAATGGATGGATTACGTCCTTCAATTTTACGCCATTTGCTTCGCAGAATGCTTTAGTCAAATCATGCAATGGATGATGCTCGAAAGTATCACAATTAGCCAATTGTTCTACCAATGGTTTGATTAATTCAGCTTTTTCCGATTTCCAATGTTTATCTAAATATGATTGCTCATATTCGGCAATTTCTCCAAAGAAATATGGAGCATAGCCCGGAATTTCAGCGATGAAGTTCACTCGTTCGCGAAGCATAAATGCTACTTTCGCAAGCCAAGCCGCATCGAATTTAGGCATACTCAATTTTTCTAATTCTATAGCTAATTCTTCGCCCATAGCTTCGGGAGTCATTTTCTGCAAATATTGGAAGTTGTACCAATCCAATTTCTGAGTATCGAACACCGCACCGGCTTTATTAACCTTAGCTAAGTTGAATAATTCAATCAGCTCTGCCATATCATAAACTTCTCTGTCGGCGGTAGGATTCCATCC
>CAZIIZ010000442.1:0-3444 GCA_964539225.1 uncultured Hyphomicrobiales bacterium
GTTGTAGATCGTCAATTTTCTCGCCGACTCCGATATAACGTACCGGAATCTGCAATTCGCATGCTATAGGAATTACAACGCCGCCCTTAGCAGTACCATCTAATTTAGTAAGCACTATACCGGTGATTCCGGCTACTTTCATAAATTCTTTAGCTTGCTGGATAGCATTTTGCCCGGTAGTCGCATCGAGTACTAAAAATACTTCGTTCGGAGCTTCGGGAACGATTTTCTTCATCACTCGGCTCATTTTTTCTAATTCAGCCATTAAATTGCTTTTATTGTGCAATCTACCAGCTGTGTCAATTATCACCACGTCAGCATTGCGTGCGATAGCAGAATTCAAAGTATCGAATGCTACTGCTGCCGGATCGGCACCTTGCTTTTGCTGAATAATATGTACATCGGCTCTGTTAGCCCATATCTCTAATTGCTCGTTCGCAGCAGCACGGAAAGTATCCGCCGCACCGATTATTACATTCCTGCCGGCTTGCTTGTAGTTATACGCAAGTTTACCGATAGTAGTAGTTTTGCCAACGCCATTTACTCCGATTACCATAATTACATGAGGTTTCTTATCGGCAGCGACTTCATAATTTGCATCGTTTTGTGCCGATGGAGAAGTGATAAGCAATTTTTCAATTTCTTCTTTGATTATGATAAACACTTCTTCGCCTTTTTCGCGTTTCTCTTTGCGAACTCTATCTTTAACCGCTGAGATAATTTTATCGGTAGTATCGACTCCGATATCAGCCGTAATTAGTATCTCTTCGATTTCGTCCAACAATTCAGCATCAATTTTCCTGCCTACGCCGAGAGCTATTTGAATTTTATCAACGAAAGAATCCCTGGTTTTACTGAGTCCTTCTTTGAGTTTGGTAAATTTCAGAGCTTCGGTGGTTTTCTCGACAGCGTTATTTATAGCAACTGTTGTTTTCTCTACGGCAGTATTTAAGGCATCGCCGGTTTTTTCTACAGCATTAGAAACAGCATTAGTAACAGAATTAGTTACCGAGCTGACTTTTTCTTTTAATTTGTTAAAAAATCCCATTAAATCACAGTATAATATTTTATAATAATTCTAATTCTTACAAAATTAAGAAACTTAGAGCATATTACCATAATATTTTTTTATTTACTACGTTTAAATCATTCTAAGAAGTATTTTTATATAAATATAGCATTATTTTTGCTTGCTATTGTATTTATACTTATTTTAGCATATTGAATAATTGCAAAATATTACTAACGAAAAAAAATAGTACATTTATGGAAAAAGATAATTCAAATATCGGAGAATTTGCTCAAAGATTAGACTTCTACTGGCAGTACATTAGTGCTTATTTCGTGGTTTTGCTAATTTACGGCATAGCCAAAGGAAGTATTGACGAAGGCACAATTACTATGCAATGGAAAGATCCAGTAGTGATTTTGTTGTTCTTTTTTATGATATTATCTTCGCTATTTTTACTATATAACTCTCTAAAGAAGAAAACAATTATTATAGGCAGGGATTTTATCCGCTTTCGCACTCGCACCAAAGAGCGTACCTATAAATCTGAAGATATAACTAAAATTTATATTAGCAAAAACCACAAAGTAAATGTGCCTGCTACCTTTAGAATGATAAAAATCAGAGTAAAATCTCGCAAATATCTGATTCGATTTCGCCCAAGCTCTTATTGGAATGATAAAGAATTATTGAAAAATCTGTACGAATTAAAGCTGGCGGTCGATAGGAAAAAATAATTAGTCCGAATTATTGAACTTATTATTGTTTATTACTACTTATTCGAGCTAACTTTTATACACATTCCTGGCAAACCTCATGAATAGTGTCATTCCGGTTTTTGTGAGTGTTCGAGCAAATCGTTCTTACGATTCAGCGTAACTATATACCGGAATCGAAGAGTTCATTGTTTTAGGATAGATAACAGTTCTCTCGTATTATCGAGTATTTAGATTAGCTACGCTGAACTCTAAGAAGAGATTCCTGCATCCACTCGAAGACTCGTTCCGCAGGAATGACAAGTCGTTAACGATTTGCAAGATGTGTATAATGGGTAGATTTATACGAGATAACTCTTGCCTTTAGTATCGTCTTCAAAAACCATAACATTTAGGAAAATTATTAAAGCAATGAAAGAATTAGAACTTCTCGCACCGGCTAAAAATTTAGAATACGGCATAGCTGCGATTAATGCCGGAGCAGATGCTGTATATATAGGAGCGAGTGCATTCGGAGCTAGAAAAGCAGCCGGGAACTCCGTAGAAGACATTGCCGAATTGGCTCGATACGCCCATAAATATTATGCAAAAGTTTATGCCACAGTCAATACAATTTTCGATAATTCCGAAATTGATGCTGTTCGTAGCTTAATCTATGAACTCCATACAGTAGGAATAGACGCACTTATTATTCAGGATTTGGGTATTTTGAAAATGGATTTGCCGAATATACCGATTTTCGCCAGCACTCAAACCAATAATTATGATTTGGAGCGAATCCAATTTATCGAAGCAGCCGGAGTTTCACGAATAATCTTAGCTCGCGAATTGAGCATTAAGCAAATTAAAGAAATCTCCAAGCATACAAATTGCGAATTGGAAAGCTTCGTATTCGGAGCATTATGCGTATCGTTGAGCGGACAATGCTATATGAGCCAAGCTGTGTGCGGCAGAAGTGCGAATCGAGGCGAATGTGCTCAAATGTGCCGTCATCAATACAGTTTGCTCGACACCACAGGCAAAACAATTATTAAAGACAAATTCCTACTATCGCTCAAAGATTTGAATTTAGAAAATAAATTAGAATCAATGATTGATGCAGGAATTACTTCTTTCAAAATCGAAGGCAGATTGAAAGATATTTCTTATCTTACCAATGCTACTGCTTACTTCCGTAAAAAATTAGACGACATAATTATAAATCGAACCGATTTGAAGAAATCATCGTCAGGAAATGTTGATATTAAATTCCATCCGGATCTGAATCGTGCATTCAATCGTGGATTTACCGAATATTTCATTAACGGTAAAAGCGATACACCAGCTAATATTAATACTCCGAAATCAATTGGTGAAAAGATCGGTAACGCAATAACTGCTAAAAATAGACAAGTATTAATTAATTCCAAAGTTCAGATTAATACCGGCGACGGACTAAGCTATTTCGATAATAACGGTGAATTATGCGGATTCAGAGTTAATAAAGCCGAGGGCAATCTACTGCATTTATTCGAACCGATTAAACTAAAAAGCGGAACAGAACTGTACCGCAATCAAGATATAGTATTCGATAAGTCTATCGAAAATAATCCTCCAGAGCGGAAAATTGATGTTGATATTTATTTCTCTGAAATGCTAAACGGGTTTAAAATTACTGCTATCGACGAAGATAATAACACTGCAGGGCTTATGCTCAATATTGATAAAATCAAAGCCGAT
>CAZIIZ010000443.1:0-3431 GCA_964539225.1 uncultured Hyphomicrobiales bacterium
AGATTCTGTCTATTGAGAAAGCGAATTATAGAAAAATAAACAGTAAGAGTAAAACATCACCTATTTTGCATCAATTTATTGCTAACGCACCTTTAAATATTATTGATTGTCCTGATTGGTGGGCTTACGCATATTGGCTATCACCTCCAATACGAATTGATATTGCTGAAAATATGAATAGTTTGTTCCAAAGAAAAAAAGAAAAATTACAACGTCAAATATTCAATGCTTTCTTTGGGATTTATTTAATAGTCAAATAATTCATTATTCGACTATTAAATTCAGTAATTATGATAATAAATTGGATAATTAAGAGCCTAAAATAAAAAATTTAATTCAATATTTGGAATAAAAATTATTTACTTGTAAATTGCGTTTTTAAAATTGACAAAATACTAAACATAAAATTTCAATAAAGGAGAAACAATGTCTTTCGTCCCACACACAGAAGCTGAAAAGCAAGAAATGCTTGCGATAATCGGCGTAAAATCAGTAGAAGATTTAATTAAAATAATACCGGAAAATGTAAGACTCAAAAGAGACTTAGATTTACCGCCAGCTTTGTCTGAATACGAAGCTATAAAAATGATAGATTCTTATGCAAAAATGAATAAAGCTGCCGGCAACTACGTTTGCTTCATGGGCGGCGGTGCTTACGACCACTTTATCCCTTCAATAGTGGCTTCAGTAATCGACAGACCCGAATTCAAGACAGCATATACTCCGTATCAAGCTGAAGTTTCTCAAGGTACTTTGCAATCAATGTACGAATACCAATCTATGATTTGTGCTTTAACCGGCATGGACGTTTCAAACGCTTCTATGTACGACGCAGGAACTGCATTAGCCGAGGCTTGCTTGCTTGCAGGAGCTCACACACGCAGAACTCAATTCGTGATAGCTGGTACAATTAATCCTAATTACAGACGAGTTATGGAATCAGAATGTGCCGGCAAGAATTACGAATACATTTTTGTAACAGCTGAAGACGGAACAACTGATTTGACAGCATTAGCTGCTGCGATCACTGATAAAACTGCAGCCGTAATCGTACAACATCCTAATCCTTATGGAAATTTGGAGCAAGTATTCGAAATCGAGAAATTAACACACGCCAATGGTGCTTTATATGTAGCCATCATTGACCCAATTTCTCTTGGTGTATTAGAAACTCCGAACAAATATAATGCTGACATAGTAATAGCCGAAGGTCAATCATTAGGAATTCCTTTGAGCTACGGCGGACCATACTTAGGTATATTCGCTACAAAGAGTGAATTAATCAGAAAAATTCCAGGCAGAATTTGCGGCGTTACTGAAGATTTAGATGGCAATCGTGGGTTCGTATTAACTCTTCAAACTCGTGAACAACAAATTAAAAGAGAGAAAGCCACTTCAAATATTTGCTCTAACCAAGGTTTGTATATGCTTGCTGCCACTGTTTATATGGCAACAATGGGCAAACAAGGTATCAAAGATGTTGCTACTCAATCTTTCCAAAAAGCTAATTATTTAGCTACTGAAATTTCTAAAATTAATGGCTTTGAATTATTGAACGACAAACCTTTCTTCAAAGAATTCTTAGTAAAAACTCCTGTTCCTGCCGCTGAAGTAGCTGCTGCTGCATTAGCTGAAGGAATTTTAGCTGGAGTCGATACTGCAAGATTTCCTGAATGCAAACAAGGATTATTAATTGCAGTTACCGAGAAGAGAACAAAAGAAGAAATGGACCAATTAGTGAATGTATTGAAGAAATTTGCTAAATAGTCTCAATAATTGTTAATTAAATACGTATTCAACACAGAGCTTACTCGCTCTGTGTTGTTTTATTATTAATCGATTCCCAATATTATGAAAATATTAAAAAAACTGATTGAATCGTCAATAGCATTATTCAGATATATATTGCAAAATAAGAAATTATGGCTATTGCCTGCATTTGTAGTATTCATTCTACTTAACTTCGTGTTCTCCGGACACGGAATCATTAATCGTATCAGATTAGAATTAGAGCAGGACGAATTAATTGAAAAAATTAATATTGAAAAGCATCAAACGGACTCTCTAAAAAAGAGAATTCAAGTTCTGACTTATGATTCTTTGGAAATTGAAAGAATAGCTCGTGAATACTATGGTATGCTAAAAGCGGGCGAGAAACTATATATATACAAAAGTACTGAGAAAAAGGAGGAGTAAATGAAATTACTTAAATTATGGATTATTATTAGTTTAGTTATAGCATCTCCCCTGTTTTCAAAAGATAAAGCTGACAGAATGCTACTGGATGGTACTGAAAATTTACTACAATTTGGAATTGATTCTACTGGCAATTGGTGGTCAGTTACTGAGCCGTTTTCCGGTCAATTCAGGGTCTATATCAATGGCAAGGAATCTACTCCATATTTAGAGCTTACCGGACTACAGTTTTCTTCCACAGGCGAACGCTGGGCATATTTCGGCAGAAATAATACTGGATGGAATGTGATTGCCAACGATACAATTATTAGCTTTAATGCTTCGGAAGTCAAGGAAATTAAGTTTAGCAACCAAAATCAAAAATTAGTTTATTCATACATTGATGCCGGTCAAGAATTAATTGTCATCAATGAACAAAAAATCCCTACTTACGCTAAAAGTGGCTCGTTCTATATTAGCCAAAAAGGCATGAGATATGCCTATATGAGTAAACGAGGAAATAGCTTTGTGATGAACATCAATGGCAAAGAAACTCAAGTATTCGACGAAATCAAACCGATTGGATTCTGGCATAACGATAGATTTTTATATGCAGCACGCAACGGAAATCTCTGGGAAATTTATAAAGATGAAGAAGCAATTACTGAAGCATATAAAAATATTTCAGAAGTAATAATCAATGCTTCCGGTACTAGTGCCGGAGTGGTTGCTCAATTGAATTCCGATTATTATTATACTATTTTGTTCAATGATGATTATTACGAACCGTTATATAGCGGACAATACGATATGATTCAAGATTTAGTGATTCATCCATACGAACCGATGATAGCATGCAGAGCCAACCTGAATAATTCGTACTTCGTATTGTTGAATTCTACTGAATACAATGCGGAAGAGAATTGCAGTAAACCTCAATTTACTTACGACGGCTCGGAGCTTTACTTTTTAGCTTGCAGGATTTCTTGCTTTATGAGCATTAACGGCAAAAAATTCAAACTGCCGATGCAATTAGATCCGAGCTATACTTTTGCGAAAAAGCCTAAGACTATGAATATTTGCTTTCCTACCAATACTTCTATGTGCGTACAAGAAATTGAAACCAATGAGCTATATGCTTCATTATTAATAGACAGAATTTGCTCGCCAATATATAACAGACATACCGGATTTTACGAATCTTTAGCAAGCATAAATAATCGCTTATATTACTTGGGAATAAAACCATAAATTAT
>CAZIIZ010000444.1:0-3392 GCA_964539225.1 uncultured Hyphomicrobiales bacterium
GTATAATGGTTAGCATATGGGGCAGCACCAAATAACAAAAAATACCATTTAGTCTTAGATTATTTATACAACCATACTCGCAATAGGGAAAACAGCTTATCTATTTCAATAGGTTTCGCCAAATAATCATTAGCCCCAGCTGAAATGCACTTTTCTCTATCTTCTTTCATTGCTTTTGCGGTTAGAGCAATTATCGGCATTTTGGTCATTTTTAATTTTTTCCTAATCTGCTCTATAGCAGTAAGTCCGTCCATTATCGGCATCATAATATCCATCAAGACTAAGTCGATTCCAGGATTATCTTTGAGCATCTTTAACGCACTTTCGCCATTATCAGCGACAAGTACGTTCAATTCCTTGTCTATCATTACTTTCGATAAAGCATACGAATTTCGATTGTCGTCATCTACTAATAATACTGTTTTGCCTCTAAATACAAAGTCTTTGTCGTGTATATTAATCATATTATCTGCATTTTTTATTTCAATTTTATCTGCCACTCTATGCAGGAACAGTGCCGTTTCGTCCATTAAACGTTCTTCGGACTTCACACCTTTTATAATAATTGACTCGGCGAATTGCATTATTCTGCCTTCTTCTTCTTTGCTTAATTCTTTTCCGGTATAAACTATAACCGGCGGAATATGCAACAAATCGTCTTCGCGTTTCAGCATATTTAGCAAATCGAATCCATTCATATCCGGCAAAGTTAAGTCTAATACTATGCAATCTATATTTCGTTCTCTGATAATTGTCAATGCTTGGGTAGCTGTTGATGCTTCGTAGGTAGAGACATCGTCGGCAGCAAGCAGTCCAACTATGCTTTTACGCAGATACTCATCGTCCTCAATTATCAACAAGTCTTTTATCTTTTTTTCAATTACACCTTCTAAACTCATTAGAGCTTTGTCTAATTTATCTTTGGTCGTCGGTTTGTTGATAAATCCGACTGCTCCTTGCTTTTTAGCTGAAAGTGTATCGCCTTCGCCGCTCATCATGTGAACGGGGATATGGCGAGTTCTGGAATTTTCTTTTAGCTTTCTGAGTACTTCCCAGCCGTCAATGCCGGGCAATTTTATGTCTAATATGACTGCTGACGGATTAAATTGTTTAGCTGTGATCAGAGCTTCTTCGCCGCTTGGAGCAAAAATAACTCTGAAGCCTTTAGATCGTACTTGCTCTACTAATATCTTTGCAAAAATTGGATCATCTTCGACTATTAAAATTGCTTTTTCGGATTCTAATAAATTGTATCTATCGTCAATAATAGCTTTATATCTCTCATCTTTAGATAAATAGTATAGCTGATTATTCGCATTATTTTGATTTTCTACTTCTACGTTTGTATTTGACTTAGTATCTGTCTGATTGTTATATTTGATTTGCACCAAATCCGAAATCAATTTTCGCTCTTGTACGGCAGGCTTAATTTGAACCTTGACTTCGTTATGATTATCACCGATAGCATTATCAGAATGCTTATTATTCGAATTTTTAATTAATACGGAAATCGGGACTAATACTGAGAAAGTAGAGCCATAGCCTTGACGGCTCTCTAAAGTAATATCGCCACCGAGTACATTTGCGAGTTCCTTTGCGATTGACAAGCCCAAACCAGTGCCGCCATAGCTCCGAGTAATACTAGTTTCTATTTGTCTGAAAGCCTCGAAGATAAGTTTTTGCTTATCGTCCGGTATGCCGATTCCGGTGTCTTGCACAGAGAATTTGACTAATTTACTGACTTTGAATTTACTATATAATTCTTTTGGTGTTTCTATTAATTCGACAAAGAAATTGATACTGCCTTGCTTGGTAAATTTAATAGAGTTGCTGATAAAATTCTTGATAATTTGCTCAAGTCTCATTGTGTCAGTTTCAATTTCCTTCGGAATATCCTGCGAAGTGTGAATATTAAACTGCAAATTCTTATCTTCAATTTGTTTAGAAAAATTATTTCTTACTGAAGATACTATGTGCATTATTTCTACCGGGGCAAATTTAATATTTAATTTACCGGCTTCGATTTTGGAGAAATCCAAAATATCATTAATTAGATTCATTAAATCAATACCGCAATGGTATATTATATCGGCGGATTCTTTTTGCTCAGCAGTCAATTGATTTATTTTATCATCAATCAGATTATTGGTAAGGATTAAAATGCTATTAAGCGGAGTTCTTAATTCGTGCGACATATTCGCAAGGAATTCTGATTTATAAGTGCTGGCTAATTGCACTTCGTTTGCCTTTTGCGATAATTGGAACTGAGCTAAGATTAAAGCTTCGTTTTTCTTAATAATTTCTGCTTTTTGCTTTTCCAAAAATCCGGTTTTTTCTTCTAATTCTTCGTTTATAGCTTGCAATTCTTCTTGTTGTTCTAATAATTTGCGTTCAGACATAATCAAAGCTTTGGTTTGTGCTTCTAATTCTTCGTTAGTAGCCATCAATTCTTCTTGTTGAGTTTGCAATTGCTTCGCTTGATGCTGAGCCTCAGCATACAATTGCTTAATTCTTTCATTTGATTTAGCGGAATTAAACACTATAGCGATATTTTCTAAACAGGATTTGATAAAGGAAACTTGTGCGGAACCGAACTTTGCATACGTAGCTAATTCAATTACTCCGATTAACTTATCTTCGTAAGTAAATGGAGCTGCGATAATATTGCGAGCCGGAGTTTCGCCTAATGCCGAATCAATTAGCAAATAATCTTCCGGCACATTTTCTAATACTATTATCTGCTTTTCTTTGGCTGATTGACCAAGCACGCCTTCGCCTAGTTCAATTGAATTATTTAGAGCTTTCCGTCTGTCTAAGGCAAAAGCTGAAATTAATTCTAACTTATTATTCTCAGTGTTAAATAAAAATATGGATCCAGATTTAGCATTGATATATTCGCTTAGGAAACTAATTATTTTCTTAGATAAATTCTCTATACTTTGGTTGCCACGCATAATTTCTAAAAGCAATTTCACACCGGTATTGTATTTATTTTGCTCATCGAATTTTTGCATAGTCAAGTTTTCTTTTTTTCTTAGATTATCTTGGAGCATTTTTAGTGTACTGAATAATTCTCCAATTTCGCCCTTCATATTTAGATAATTGGCGGGTAATTCTTGCAGATAAAACCCTTTTGCTGCCTTATCAGCATAAATCAAATATTCGCTTACAGGCTTTAGCTTTTTGCGAATTATCGTTGAGATAATTATAATAATAGCAACTATGCTCAATAGCACTAATAGAAAATAATATTTTTTAAGAGGAAATTGCTTCGCTAAAACTAAATCTTTCGGGAAAATGATTCCCATCGACCAACTTACTCTTTGAAGTTTGAAGTAAATAGGATCGAATATCAGAACCATATCTTCGGAATAAGATTCTGAATGGATTGT
>CAZIIZ010000445.1:0-3388 GCA_964539225.1 uncultured Hyphomicrobiales bacterium
TAAACTCCGGCGGAGAGATTGCTAATATTTATCTGATGAATAGAACTTATCGACTGAATACTTTCGTTCAACACTTTTTCTCCAAGACAATTAAATATTTCGATAGAATTATTTGCGCTCGCACTTTCGGGCATATTGATTTCAATATAGTCGTTGCTAATCTGTCTAATAATAGAGCTTGACTCTACTTGATTATTCAGAATGCTATTCGGCTGAGATTGGCAAATATCTTGGAAAATATTGTTCGTATTAAATCGGACGAATGCCGGAATATCGCTCGAACCCATTACACTTGGAGTGCCGATAGCTGCATACTGACTGCTTGACACAAAGCTCGGTTGCGTCTGATAATAAAGACTTCGCTCGTCTAATTGATTAGTGCCTTCGGGCAGTATTTCGCCCTTATTGTTATTGCCGTAGAGAAATTGGTCGTCGCCGAGAATGCGATAATTAATTATATTATAAGGGAAATTATTATTGGGTATTTCGGTTGCGATAAAATTCTGCTGAGGCGAAGTGGAATCGCTGAAGAAGATACCGCAGAGTTCGGCACGATTTCTAAAAAATGTATTATACGGTCCATTAGCTCCGTGCGAATTATCAATTACGATATTCTGGCAAATATTTTGTTCGTAGAGATTAGAGTAAGGATAATTTCCATGCAATACGATGTCGCCTGCGGTATTTGCAGGAAATAGGGCTTCGTCCCAATTAGCTTCTCGAGAATAATTATATGCGAACACATTAGCATTGGCTCCGCTCTGCACTATCATTGAATGCCGGAGACGTCGGAAGATACAATTCTCAACAAGCGATTCGTTTGTAGTTTTATGCAGCAGAACGCCATAAGCTCTATCATTGCCGCCGAATTCAAAAGCATTGTGAAAGTACGAACCCGAAATACTAAGATTCGAGCATGATACGGCTTCAATATGAGCATAGTTGCAGAATTCAGATTCGATACCTTTTACCGCACAATTTGCCGCTATATTAAATTTAATATTCGAGGTCTGTTCGGGCGAGGAATTATCTATTCGTACAATTTTAAAGCATTCGAGCATTATATTCTCGGAGGGAATAAGTTTAATGATTCGTGGGCTTCGATTTAAATGATAAGCTAATCGCAACTCTGAATTGAGCCTCAGAGTATCGCCGGAAATTGATTGAATTTGCACAATTTGCCCAATGCTACCGATAGCCCAAGCCCAAGTAACGAGGTCGCTGTCATGTTGAACGATGCGAATCCAATCGCCGGTACTAAATTTAGAAGAATTATCGACTACAATTTCTCGACTGAATTTATTTGCAGACACTATGAATTTAGCAGTATCGGCACTTACTTCCGAACCTGATATATTAATGCAATTGCCGATTCCGCCCAAGTCGAAGGTCAGAGTCGTTACGTTCGCACCATTGCCACGCACAATAATATTCGGCGGAAGATTAATGGATTGCTTAAATAAATAATTGCCTTCGCCGAAGCTCAATATTATTTTCTGCGATTTGAATTGTTCAAGTACAGCATTAAGAGCCACGTCATTCGGAGTGATGCCGTCGTTCAGTAATCCATAATCGTTTACTTTGTATTCGCTAAAATCGATGGTATCAAATAATTTAGCTCTGGCATTGCTCCAATCGACTTGCCTATTCGAAGGCAGAACTGAACAATGCAAGCTATAAGCAAAAGCAATAAATAGAAAAAAAGAAATTAGTCTCATTGTGCTGTTTATCATTTGTAAGTAAAGTAAATAACTGTTGGGTTATATATTAGCAATGAATGTGCCGATTAGTGTTTCATGTTCTATTCTTTACGCACTAGCGATTCTTTACTTTTTGGGTTTTGTCATTCCGGTTTTACGAGTCTTCGAGTAAATACCGGAATCTGCTTTTGAATTAAGCGATTACAATCGTTGAATATTATGAGATTAGCTACGGAGCACTTTAAAAATAGATTAGCTACGCTGAATCATAAGAATGATTTGCTCGAAGACTCACAAAACCGGAATGACAATATTCATCGGTATTGCCGAAGATGTGTAGAATGGTTAGATTGCAGAATTCATTTACAGATAAACTTAGTTCATTTATCGTGTTTAATTCCGGTTTTATTGAATTAATATTTTATATCTGCTAATAAACTCTTATATTGCATTATTTTAAATTATGTATAAATTCAAATCCATATTTTCCATATTCCTTGCGTTTTTCGCTGTGTCGGTTATGAATGCGGCTGATGACTCTGTTCAGGATTCATCAGTTAAGTACTACTATTCGGCTAAAGTGAGAAAGCCTTGGAATTTAGAATATATCGTAGGGATAAGTGTATCGCATCTGCCGAGCATAGTGGTAGAAGAAGAAATATCGCAATCGCCGATGCTAATATTGGGTGCGAGAATGGGTTTGCCGTATAATTTAGATTTTGCCCTTAGTTTCCAGTCGAATTATATCGCTAATTATGGACTATCGGAATTGTATTGGAATCTCGTCGATAATAAATTTAGCTTATCGTTTGGAGCTAAGTTTGCTATCTGGTTTGGGCATTTAGAAATGGATGCAATTCATCTGAAAAGCTATGGCGGAATTCTCTATCCATCAATTAAAATGAGTTATGATTTCGATAAATATGTTATCAGTTCCGAATTAGAATCGCAGCATAGCAAAATGGCAACGTATTCTGAAGACGAATTCCTCGGAACGATTCGCGAACCGAGTGCGGGCTTTGCTGCACGATTCACTATTGAGCAGCCATTATGGAATAATCATATCACTGCTCTATCGCTCAAATTAAATTATGCAAAGTTCTATTACCAAAGTTGGCTCTCGTTCACCACAATAGACGAGTATTTATTCTATCCAGAAATTCTATTTGCATTTGAATTATGAAAATTTTAATAACATATATTGCCATTGTAATGCTGATTCTAAGCTCTTGCGAAGTCAATATTACTTCGCCTACAATTCCATTCGATGAAATTGGCGAAGCATTATCCGGCGGCGAACAGCTCGACAATGATATAATTGCTCGATTGAACGGAATTTATAAGATAAACGGTGCGAATAGTAATTTCGGAGATTTCGCTGTAATTAAGTCGTCTAAGAATTCCATTTCTATTTTTTTCAAGAAAAATGCTTCGTTCGTAGTAGCCGACGCTCGCCGATTTAATAAGGAAATAGTAATTGCCGGATATTGGCGATATGCTCAGGGCGGCACTTGCGGATTTATTAAATTAGTACTCGACTCAATCAACACAAATAAATTGCTATCGAATTCTAATTTAACAGATTTGAAATTTTCAGGACAGTATGATTTAGATGGCAAAAAATCAATAGAATTTCAATTCGATAGAGAAATTAAAAAAGAGGAATTTACTATAATTGGGCATAGAGG
>CAZIIZ010000446.1:0-3367 GCA_964539225.1 uncultured Hyphomicrobiales bacterium
GTTAAACGTTAGTAATAATAGGAACTTCGCCCCATCTCCCAACTCCGTAGGAGTTAAACATTAGTAACTATAAGAACTTCGCCCCAATCTCTCAACTCCGTAGGAGTTGCACTCTTATTGATCATTTTCGTACTTCTAAAAATGTAAGTATCAAAATTATGAATAATCTACAACCTTTGGAATTCATATTACGTAAAATTAGAAAAGTTTAGGATTAATATAATGCAAAAAAAAGATTGATGTATTTTGTACAAAATTATTTATCTTGCTATCCTATAAAAATATTGTATTTCAAAGAACACATAGGAAGTATTATTATGAGAATTAATCTCTACAAACTGATGCTAATAGCTTGCTTGATGATTAGCCCAATTCTTAATTTGCAATCTCAACCGCCAATCAAACCACTGCATAAGCAGATGGAACAACGAGAAGAAAAGAAAACGGCTAAAGCTGCTGAGTCTAAACACAACGAAGTGGAAGCTGAAGGCGAACATTCGCACACAGTAAGCATCGACGAACTATTAAAAGGCAATGAGCATTTCCGCAGCGATGTTCGCAAAAATCAGAATTTCGAACAGCAACGCGAGGAATTATCTAAAGGGCAAAAACCGAACTATATTGTAGTGGCTTGTTCTGATTCGCGAGTAGCTCCAGAAATATTATTTGACAGCGGTTTGGGCGAAGTTTTCGTAGTGCGTACAGCCGGAAATGTTGTTGATTCTGTAGGACTTGGCTCGGTCGAATATGCAGCGGAACATTTGCATTCTAAAATGATAATCGTAATGGGGCATACTTCCTGCGGTGCTGTTACTGCGGCAATGGAAGGCGAAACACCGTCTCCGTATATCAATTCAATCATCAATTATATTAGCCCAGCCGTGAAAACTGCAAAAGCTAAAAAAGGCGATAAAGCTAAAATGCTAAATACTGCGATTGAAGAAAATGTGAAAAATCAAATTAAAGCAATTCGTAAAAGCGACATAATAAAACATTTGGAACACAACGGCGAATTGAATATTGTGGGCTGTATATATGATATTAAAACCGGAGAAATTGCAATAGTTAAATAGATATTCTAATGAAATGGATATATTTATAGATAAGGAATATTATTAATATTTTTCTGATTGACGATGGGCTTTTGCAAATTACAAATGCAAGATAACACTTGGGAATCTAATATTCCTTAGGCATGCTAGAATGCTAATTTTCGAGTTGTATCATTGAAGTATTTACAGATTTGAAAGAAAACAAAAATATTTTTTGATAAATATTCGAAAATTAATAACAATCATATTTAATCTTCGTATCTAAACAGACAAACGAGAATTACCATTCAAAATAGAGAAATAGGGATAAAGGAGTGTTAGCGTGAGTGGCAAAACTACAATATATTTACTTATTATACTTTCGAGCGTTGTACTGATTGCTTGCTTTGGTTCAAAAATCAATGTCTATAAGGCAGAGAAACCGATAGCAATAAATCATGCCAATCCATATACTGACTATTGGTCTGCATTTTATTGCGGAATGCCTGAATTTACCGATCAATATACTTCATACAATGAACAAAAGCAGCTGAGTACTGCATTTAATTTAATTAAATCTGGTCAATATGAAAGTGCTGAATTAATACTTTGGATACTGCAGAAATCGCCTAATGATACAATTGCTACAGCGGGAAAGAAATTATTAAACAGCATATTATTCTATAATTCTAAGTGGGCTGATTGTGGCATACTTTATAAAGAGTCCCCACCAAATAAACAAAAAAAAGCAGCACCTATATATTTAGATTATATTAATTTACCAATTGAAAAGTACGAAGTGTCTGAGCGACCGGATACTATTAAAATTGAGATATTGAAAGGTTTGCCAATTCTGCCGCTTGTAATTAATGGTAGAATTTACAGATTCCTAATAGATACCGGTTGCGATATTACTTGCATGGGAGAATCCGTCGCAAAACAACAAAATTTAAAACTGCTAGGTATGCACAGCAGCGGCGTAATCAATAGTATTGGTGATTATTTTGATATTACTTCGTCTGTTATGGACAGTTTCAAAATTGGGGGAACAGTAGCGTACAATCATCCTATTATTATCACCAGCGATAATAATCTGACCTTTGAATTTGCAAATCATTCATTTATTAAATTTGACGGCATAATGGGATGGAATTATTTAAAGAATTTAGATTTTACATTGGATTATAAAAAGCAATTATTGATAATAAAAAAATCTGCGGCTAGACCTTCAGCAATTAAAAACATGTTTTGGTTAAGCACGCCTATCATAAAACTTTACTCCAAAGATGGTATAGAGATGAATTTTGCATTTGATACCGGCGATCAGGTCAGTAATTTTTTTGAATTGTTGCTTAAAAAAATAATAATTAAGGACCTTGAAACCGACTTAAGAATGGCTTATGGAGTAGGAAGCACGAAAATAGTAGAAATAAAACGCATTCGAGAACTGAGCTTATTCCTTGATAAGTATGAGTTGGTATTCAATAATTATGAATCTGGAGTGGAAATTGATCATGGAATAATAAGTTTGGACGGGAGATTAGGTAGCGATTTATTGAATTATTCTAAAATTAGGATGGACGCTTTAAACAATAATTTTGAATATTATCGCTATTCCGTTAGCGATTAGTCGATTAAATAGGGTAGTGTAAATTAGTTAAATATTAATGTGGTGTGCGAAAACGCTTGCGGATACGAACGAGATGTAAAAAGTGAACAGTATTGATGACGTTAATTGCAAATTATTCATTATATGCAAGTCATTGTATTCCAAAGATTAACAGATACAAAATAGCAAAATAATGAGTATGGCACGTAGATTGCATATATTATAAATAGATGGTTATTGACTTTGCGATTAAACATTGTATTGATGCATCCCCAAATTCTTCGATACATAGCGAGTTTTAGTCGTAACAGGTAGTAGCGGTTTGATGTCATAATATTATCATGAGGACTGATTATCCTCATAAGAATTTTTTTTATTCATTTTAACTCCTAACAAGTGATTGGGCCCTTTCCAACGGAAAGTGCCTTTTTTTTGTATTATTCAAAATAATAATTAAAGCTCTCCCCTATTGCTGACCATTATACATATCTTGTTGGAGTGTCATTCCTGCGGAACGAGTCTTCGAGTGGATGCAGGAAACTCTTCCTAGAGTTCAGCGTAGCTAATCTAAAAAATTGCGAGACCAATGGACTATAGGAAATATAGTTCAATGGTAATAGTAAAGTCTTAGATTAGCTACGCTGAATCCGAAGACGAATTTCCTGCATCCGTTCGAAGACTCACTACGCAGGAATGACAAAAAAAGAAGTTAGATTCCTGTATCCGC
>CAZIIZ010000447.1:0-3361 GCA_964539225.1 uncultured Hyphomicrobiales bacterium
TCCACATCTTGCACGCCGCTGGAATTCATTTCCGGTCTCTGAGCCTCGAATTTCTTAGCTGTGCAAGGCATAACGGATACGACAATTATGTCTTGAATATCTTTAGCTATTTTGTCGGCGAAGTAGGTTTTAGCAACTGCTCCGAACATTTGTTGCGGTGATTTGCAAGTCGATAAATTCGGCAAGAATTCAGGATAATAATATTCCGCAAATTTAATCCAACCCGGGGAACAGCTGGTAAACATCGGCAAATGAACTTCTTCCTTATCCACTATAGCTCTTTTCAGACGAATAAGTAATTCCGTTCCTTCTTCGATTATAGTCAAATCGGCAGTGAAATTTGTATCAAATACTTTGTCGAAACCTAATTGTTTTAATGCAGTTACCATTTTCCCAGTAACGAGTGTGCCGGGTTCGTAGTCGAAGCATTCACCGAGTGCTGCACGAATAGCCGGAGCAGTCTGCACTATAACCATTTTATTAGGGTCGTCTAATGCTTCCCATACTTTATTGATATGGCTATTCTCAATTATTGCTCCAACCGGACAAATTGCTGCACATTGACCGCACTGAACGCAAGGCACATCAGCCAAATCCAAAGTAAATGCTGGACCGATAACGGTATCAAATCCACGACCTTGTGGAAATAAAGCACCGACCGCTTGCACTTCATTGCAGACAGTTACGCAGCGACGACATTTAATACATTTTGAATTATCTCGAATCAACGCCGGAGTCGAATGGTCAATATGCTGATGAGCTTTTGCTCCTACGAATCGCACTTCAGTAATCCCAATTTCTTGAGCAAGCTCTTGCAATTCGCAATCGTCTGCCCTATCGCACACTTGGCAATCGCCGTCGTGTTCCGACAGCAACAATTCAACTACTGTTTTGCGAGCATTTCTTACACGCTTGGAATTAGTAAATACTTTCATTCCATTATTTGCTGGAGTGGCACACGAAGCCGGTAAATTTTTAGCTCCTTCTACTTCCACGAGACATACTCGACAAGCTCCTTGAGGATGTTTGCCCTCGATATTGCACAAAGTCGGTATATTGATACCAATTGTTTTTGCTGCTTGCAATAGCATAGTACCTTCAGGTACTTCTACTTTAATATTATTTATTTCTAAGTTTATCATATTTTTGTTCCATCAAATTTATTAACAATGACCGAAATCGCAACGCAAACATCTTTTAGCTTGGCGAATAGCTTCAGGCTCAGTCCAAGGCATTTCTACTTCGCCAAAGTTATTCATACGTCTTTCTAATGACAATAGAGGCAATTTAGTTCTTGGATGATTAACCGGTTCAGCATCTGGATCGAAACAAGTATTATTCGGATGCTCTATTCTCCAGAAGGCATGAGTATCTCCGGTTAAATATTGATCGATACCAACTGCGGCACGCTCTCCGGCTGCAATTGCTTCGATTACTGTTTTCTCGCCAACTGTAGCGGCATCGCCTCCGGCAAATATCCAAGGAACAGAAGTTTGCTGATTAATGTCATCGCAAGAAATTGCTGCTTCGCCTATCATATTCAATCGAGTACCGACTTTAGCAATTGAAGTATCGAATCCCTGACCTAATGCTAAAATTACTTGATCGCAATCAATCACAAATGTCTCTTCTTCGTTTACAGGACGACGACGACCAGAACTATCGAACTCGCCTAAAGTCATATAATTACAGCGAACACCTGATACTTTTCCGTCTTCATCCACTATGTATTCACGAGGATTAGTTAAAGGCATAATTCTAATTCCTTCTTGCAATGCTTCTTCAATTTCCTCAGCATAAGCAGGCATTTCGCCTTGGCTTCTGCGATAAACAACTGTAACGAGTTCTGCACCCAATCTGATAGCAGTCCTGGCAGAATCGAATGCAGCGTTACCACCGCCAACAATTACTACATTTTTGCCAACCGGAACAGAACCACGCAAATTATAAGTCATTAAAAAGTCCATAGCTTTATCAATGTTCTTGGCTTCATGTCCGGGTATTTTCATTTCCATACCAACTGGCGAACCAATAGCTATATAAACGGCATCATATCCTTCATTGCGTAAATCCTGCACTAAGAAATCTTTGCCTAATTTTTTACCGCATTCAATATCCACGCCCATATTCTCAATCATACGAATTTCGCGAGCCAAAGTCTCTCTCGGTAATCTGTACGCAGGAATAGTTTGCACGAGCATTCCGCCCGGACGATGAGCAGCTTCAAATACTTTTGGTTTATAGCCTAAGCGAGCAAGGAAATATGCACAGGTTAAGCCAGAAGGACCGGCACCGATAATTGCAATTTTCTTCTTTGCATTATCATCATTTTCTCTAACTTCCGGTACTTGTACAGTAATTTCTTGATCGACCATAAAGCGTTTTAATGCACGGATAGAAACCGGATCGTCAATAGTTACTCTGCGACATTTATCTTCGCAAGTATGGAAGCAAACTCTTGCACAAACTGCAGCAAATGGATTGCGTTCTCTGTGCAATCGCAATGCTTCAGCATATCGTTTCTCGGAAATTAATGAAACGAAGCCCGGCACGTCAACATTCGCAGGGCATGCACTTTGGCAAGGAGCACGAACCAATCCACGACAAACTCCTGCTTCGCAATGTTTATTTTTGATATGTTGTTCATATTCATGACGGAAATGTCTAATAGTCGATAATACCGGATTAGGAGCTGTTTGACCAAGACCGCATAAAGAAGTATCTCTGATTTGCTCGCCTAAGTCAATCAATAACTCAATATCGCCCTCTCTGCCTTTACCTTCGCAAATTCTTTCGAGAATTTCGAGCATACGTTTAGTTCCAACACGGCACGGAACGCATTTGCCGCAAGATTCTTCTTGCACAAATTCCAAAAAGAAACGAGCAACGTCCACCATACAAGTATCTTCATCCATAACAACTAAACCGCCAGAGCCCATGATCGCTCCGAGTTCATTCAGCGATTCATAATCCAATGCGACGTTTAAATGTTGTTCAGGAATACATCCGCCCGAAGGACCGCCGATTTGAGCAGCTTTGAATTTTTTATCTCCTGGGATTCCGTTACCAATATCATAAATAAGTTCGCCAAGCGAAGTTCCGACTGGAACTTCTACCAATCCGGAATTATTTATCGCTCCGGCTAAAGCAAATACTTTAGTACCTTTGCTCTTTTCAGTTCCGTTTTGAGCGAATTCTTCGCCCCCAATTAACAATATATGAGGTACATTTGCAAAGGTTTCTACATTATTCAAAACAGATGGTTTGCCCCAAAGTCCTGAATCTGATGGAAATGGAGGACGAGGACGAGGTTCGCCTCGTTTACTTTCAATAGAATTCATCAACGCAGTTTCTTCGCCAC
>CAZIIZ010000448.1:0-3359 GCA_964539225.1 uncultured Hyphomicrobiales bacterium
GAGTCGCTTTGGAAAATATAATCAGATTATTAATGATAGAAGATTCTGAAGATGATGCTATTCTTGTATTTCACGCAATACGTCGTGGAGGTTTTAGTCCTGAAATGGTCAGAGTGCAAACCGAAAACGAACTGATAGATATGTTAACTGAAAGAGAATGGGATATCGTTATCACTGATAATGAATTGCCCGTGTTTAGTGCGGAAAGAGCCATAGATATAATTAAAACCAATTCTCCCGATTTACCAATTATTATTGTTTCAGGCAATATTTCGGAGGAACAAATTGTTCGATTTATGAAAGCCGGAGCTGCTGATTATATCTCAAAGTCAAATTTTACAAGATTAGCTCCGAGCATTGAGCGAGAGATTAGAGATTATAAAATTCGAATAGAGCGAAATTCCGCTCAAAAAGCCTTGAAAGAAGCTCAACTTTCTGCTCAAGCATTGATTGATGCGACTACTGATGCCGCATTGATACTTTATCCTGATGGAGAAATAATAAATACTAATTTAGTATTTGCTGAAAGATTAGGAATAGATAAACGTAAAATCATCGGCAAAAATATTTTCGGATTAATGACATCGGCTAATACATCGGAGAGAATTATTTCAAAATTCAAAACGAAGCTTATAGAGAAAAAAGCTTCGGTGTCTTATGATTTCGATAATGGGCGATGGCTCGAAAATTCGTTTTATCCAATACTTAATGATAAACACGAAGTACACAAAATCGTATATTTTTCAAAAGATATTACTGAAACTCACTTAGCTCAAGATGATTTGGCTGTACAAAAAGCATTCCTGCAAAAATTATTTGATGACGCACCAATTGCTATTGCAATTATCGATAATAATTGGTTAGTTAATAAAATTAATACTGCTTTTGAAGAATTGTTTGAATATACTCCAAAAGAGATAATTGGCAAATTAATTGGGAAAACATTAATACCCAAAAGTCGAAAATCTGAAACTAAAATGATTACCGACAAGCTGGTAATTGGTGAATCTGTGTTTATGGAAACGCAAAGAATTACCAAATCAGGCTTAACAAAGGACGTAGTTTTTGCCGGAAAGCCAATATTTCTAAATAATAATCGAATTGCTTTGTATGCTATGTATTTGGATATAAGCGACAAGAAGAAAGCTGAAAGAGAAATAATTCAACTTAATTCTGAATTAGAGAGAAAAGTGCAGGAACGAACTTATGAATTGAACAGTACGATGGCAAGTTTACAGGAATCTAATACTGAGTTGTCAATATTAAACGATGCGTTTGCTACTGAATCACAGAGATTATTAGTGCTAAACGATAAATTAGCTGTATCAGAATATAATTTGAAAGAAACAATCGCTGCTAAGGATAGATTTATTTCAATTATTGGACACGATTTAAAAAATCCTCTGCAAGCATTAGTACTTTCGTCCGATTTATTACTGAATTACAATGATCAAATGACACAAACGCAAATACAGAATGAGCATAAAAAGATATATGACTCGGCAAATAGTCTATCGGCTCTTCTTTCTGATTTATTGGAATGGGCATTAGCACAAAGTGATAAGATTATGTTCAGACCGGAAATTATTGATATTAGTATTATTGTGCATCAAGTAATTGAATTACTCTCAATTTCGGCTGAGAAAAAAGGTATCATTTTGGTCAATAAAATTTCCTCCGATGAACTTTGTTATTTGGACAAAAATATGATAACAACTGTTCTGAGAAATATTATTTCAAATTCTATCAAATTCTCAAATTATGGTGGTGAAGTAATTATTGATTTAAAAGATGAATCAGAGAAAATACTATTATCAATTAGTGAAAATGGAGTGGGAATTTCTGAAGAAAATATAGATAAATTATTTAGTATTGCTGAAAACTTTAGTTCGGAAGGTACTGCCCACGAAAAGGGAAGCGGACTCGGCTTGATAATTTGCAAAGAATTTATTGATAGATATAATGGTAAACTTTTTGTGGAAAGCACTCAAGGAGTTGGCTCCAAATTCTATTTCGAAATCCCAAAGAATAAAACAATTCATTCATAATATATGGTTATTGGGCAGTATTACTGGATGAAAAGTCGTAACTATAATAATATTGATCAAAACAATTCAAATTTCAGATTTATGAAACAAAATTGATTAACTCCCGTTATTCAATCCGTATGTTTAACTAATAAGAACAGCTATGGAATTATTAAATGTTGACTCGATTTATAAGCAATTCGGTGATTATTATGCTGTGAATGGAATTTCCTTTGATGTAGAGGAAGGAATTATCTTTGGGATTCTCGGTCCGAACGGAGCAGGGAAGACCACTACGATAAGAATGATTACTAATATCATTCAGCCTGATAAAGGAACGATTAAATTCCAGGGAGAATTAATGAAATCCGAATTCCAAAATGATTTGGGATATTTACCCGAAGAACGCGGACTTTATAAAAAAATTAAAGTTATAGACCAATTGGTTTATTTCGGACGTTTAAAGGGAATGACCTTTAGTTCGGCTCAAGATGCTGCTCGCCATTGGCTCAGTAAACTCGATGCCGCCGATTGGGAAAAGAAAAAAATTCAAGAGCTTTCCAAAGGTATGCAGCAGAAAGTACAATTTATTAGTACGATAATGCACAAACCTAAATTGTTAGTACTCGATGAACCATTCTCAGGTTTCGATCCGATTAATACCGATTTATTCAAGAAAATTGTGCTTGATTTAAAGGCAGAAGGTACTACTATTTTGCTATCTACTCATATTATGGAGCAAGCCGAGCAAATGTGCGACAAAATCTGCTTAATTGACAAAGGCAAAATGGTACTAAGCGGAAATATTAGAGAAATCAAACGCAACTACGGTAAAGATACTATATTGATGGAATTCGAAGGCTCTTCGGAATTCCTCGATAAGTTCAAAGGATTAAAGTTTACAAATAGAGCTAATAATAGAGTAGAATTCCGAATTATTGATAATGCTATTAGCTCGAATGATATTCTAAAAGCTGCGGCAGAATGTGCCACAATTTATAAATATGAACTATCCGAGCCGTCGCTTCACGAAATATTTATTGACGTAGTTTCTAAGCAAGAAGGAGAACAGAGCAATGGCTAATATGACTAAAATAAAAACAATTATTACTCACGAGTATTTGATAAAGGTTAAGACAAAAGGATTCATTATCGGCACAATACTGGGGCCGTTATTAATGGTGTTAGTAATGGCTGTACCTGGGGCAGTAATGTACTTCTCCATGAATTCTACTTCCCAACGTTTAGCAGTTATTGATAAAACCGGAGAATACGGCAAGAGCTTGGTTAAACAAAATCCTGAATTGTATTATTTGACAAACTCAGACGAGG
>CAZIIZ010000449.1:0-3348 GCA_964539225.1 uncultured Hyphomicrobiales bacterium
AATATGGCGATGACCATACTTTTAAATCAAAAGCATCAGTACCGGAATTTATTAATATTTTGCATTCTTGCACACTAAATTGACCATTCAAGCCATCTACAATTGAGCGTGCTGCTCCGCACATTATACAGTTCTCAGATGTACCGCATCCTCCAGATAATTCATGAGAACGAATACAGTTCAAGGCTTCGCCGGGACGTTTTCCGATAATTTCGTCAATTATTTCAATTTTCAGGAATTCAGCCAATCTGGAATTAGCAAATACTATCTGACGTTCGGTGTTAAGTATCATAAATATATCCGGTAGAGCATCGGTCAACTTTTTAAATTCCGGAGATTCTAAGATTTTAATTGCTTGATTTTTAACTTCATTAATATCTAATCTACCGGCAGAAGCGAAGAAGGTCAGCTCGTTTTCATTAATCATATTTGCGTCTTTCGTATTTCAAATTTAATTTCCGGATATTTAATTTCAGCATCGTTATTTGAGGTTTTTAATCTAACAATAGTGCTGTAATCATTCATTAAATTATCGAATAAAATTGAAATAAAATGCACGTTTTGGTCTGTTATATATTTTATTGATTTCGCTTGGCATCCCATAATATTTAGCGAAGAATTCTTTATATTAATTTCAATGCTTTGAGATTCAAATTCGAATGTAATATCTACGGACATTCCCTCAACCATTGATTCAAGCAAATCAATTCTAATAAACAATTCGTTACTATTGTTGCCGAAATATAGATATTGCAATATTTCTCCAATTTGGTGCATCGACGACATAGCCGAAGAAGCATTATAGCAAGCTGCTTCACGCCAAATCTTATCATTAACCCAGTCGGAATTAATATCAATATGAATTTGTTTTTTTGCTTGTTTGACTACGAATTGCTCTAACTGCTGATTGATAGGTTGCATTAAGACTTGCGGAATTGGTTCAAGCAATAATTCGTAAATCTGCACTAAGTAATCTCTGAATAACACATCGAAATCAAATTTATTCTCAGCCCAGTGCGAATCTCCGTACCACCAGAACCAATCGGAACCTTCAGCAGTATAAATCAGCTCCATAGCTTCATCAATTACTGTAGGGTCTAATCCTGTTCTCTTTTTATCTATCAATGCTCGAGTATCAGCTAAAATACTCCATGCTATTCTGTGGTCTTTGTGTCCCGCCCAAATATTAAAATTTGCATTAATCCACGAACCGGCTTGCACATTTTTTAATTCAGGAATATAGGGATTGAGCATGTCCACTCTGTCTTGAAATAATACAGTTTCTATAGCTTCATCATCACTAATTTTGCTGAACAATTCTCTCAAGAATGGTACACCGTTATCTTTGTAGTATTCCCAACAGTTTTCGCCATCGAGAATAATCGGTACGACTGCATAGTCCAATGCCGATTCATCGCATTTATCAATTATTAGCTGTCGAATATTTCTCAATCGCTCTACGAAATTTTCGGCTGCATCGCTAGGATTCCAATTTGAATATTGGAAACCAATCGCATCAGATAAATTATGATCCCTAAAGAATAGTGTAATTTCTCTATTGTCTTTATTATATTTTATCGGAAAATATTTATATTCATCTTTATAAAGCTCTTTCATAGAATTCGCTAAAACCAATTCGTCGCTTGCCGCCCATTTCAAATTATTATCAGCCAATATTTCTAAAGTTTTATTAGATAATGAACCTTCCGAAGGCCACATCCCAGACGGAACAGTTCCGAATATTTCCTCATAATATTCCATAGCAGTTTTTACTTGATAATTTGCATCCTCAGGATATTCAAATTTCGATTCAGGCAATTTAGCATTTGGCATAGATTCTAAAGTCGAATCCGTATCGCAAAGTAAAGGTAAAATTGGATGGTGAAACGGCGAAACGCTTACCTCCAATTGCCCTAGATTTCTTAACCTTATCAGCTGTGTGCGAATTGAAGATAATATTTCTAAATGAATATCAAGTACGAGCTGTTTATCCGCTACCGAGAAATTCTTCCCTTGTTTGAAAAGCCTAGCAGCAGCAGGAGTTTGGCGAGAGAAATAGCCTATCCAAGTCAAATTGTACCATACTTGCAAATCAATTATTTCTTGTTCGGTAAAATTTTTAAAATCCGTAATCTTTATTTTATCTAATAATAATTTATAATCAGGATACGGTGCTATCATATTTTCTTGATTGCACAAAACGAACATACGGAGCAATTCTTTGCCTTCGGCTTGATCCAATTCTAAAGGAGACTTCATCGTGAGAATTTGAATTCTATCTTGAGTGTCGCCAGAAATATATTCATTCAATTGCATCCACATTGACGGTACTATGTTAATAGTCTGCTTAATATTAGGGAATTCAAAGAATAATTCCGGCAAATCTTTATAATCTTTCACTCCATGCAAACGAACCCATGGGAGAATAAATTCGCCACGCTTTTTATAAAACGGTTGATGGAAATGCCATAATATAGCAATGTTTAATTTCTTCATTTTTATACTTTCAGTTCTATCAGTTAGCAAAAATATTAAAACTTATCTTCTTCATCATAGAACATAAAATTAAATGAAGTCAGCGATCCGTAGCATTTAGTAATATATCCTTGGAATTTTACTTTTTCGCCTTCGCTTAATTTATCATTAGAATTTATTTGCTGTTCCAAAACTCTTAAATTATCTCTGACCATCACAATTTTGTGCAATAGCTTATCAATTGGTATTTCGTGATCTTTGACTGACGAATCCTTGGGCAAAAACATAACCGAACCTCCCTCCCATTTGGGAGCTAATTCGGCTGTATGTCGTTTTTCCATTTCGTCGAGCAATGCTTTCGCCAATTCTTTTATTTCTAATCTATCCATACTTATAAATTATTTCCAATGTTAATAAAAAAAACACAGCAAAACATTTTTTAATGGTAAATACTGTGTTATAGAAAAGTAAAAAATTATATCTGCCATTTGCCTTTATCGGGATGCAATAAGTAATAATTATTATCGCCGACTACTACGTGAACAGTTCGCGAAAAAGAATTACCGATGTCTTCTCCTAACACTTTTATACCCAGCTTCAGCAAATTCGCTTTTACAGCAACGGCATTCCTCTGCCCTATGCCGAAATAATCTCCTAAATCTACAGTAGTTTTAGCACCGCCAGCCATTTTAGCAAATATTTTAGTTTTATCGCAGCCCATAGCCTGCATTTTTAGAATCATTGCATTAATTGCAGTATCGGCAAAATAACCGGGCATTGAATGAGCCTTATCAACGTCAGTCGTACTTGTAGGTAATACAACGTGCGACATAGCTACTACGCCCTTAGAAGGACAGAATAGAGCCACTCCAA
>CAZIIZ010000450.1:0-3336 GCA_964539225.1 uncultured Hyphomicrobiales bacterium
TTCTGCTTGCTCGCCTAAAAGCAATTTAATAGCAAAAGTCGGGACGTTTAATTTGGATGGTCTGGCTAATACTTTTCCGGCTATATCGGCAAATTGTCGATAAGTAACGGACTGAGGCGATACGCAGTTCATTACGCCAGTGGTTCTATTGTCTCTGGCAAACGCAATTAGATTAATCAAATCCGTAATATGTATCCACGGTATCCATTGCTTGCCAGAGCCGATATGACCTCCGGCAAATAATTTGAATGGAGAAATCATCTTATCGAAAGCACCGCCGTCCTTACCAAGGACAACACCAAATCTGGCAATCAGCAATGGAGAATACTCGCCAGCAGCTGATTCCCAATCTCTGCAAACTTCGCTTAGGAATCCTTCGCCATGCTTTGCGGATTCGTCCAACATCTCATCGCCACGATTGCCGTAATATCCTGTAGCTGATGCGTTGATTAATTGAATTCCTGAATTCTTCAATACATTTACTAAATATTTAGTAGTATTCACTCGGCTATCAATTATTTCCCGTTTATAAGCAACTGTCCATTTTTTAGCTCCGATATTTGCCCCGGAGAGATTAATTACGGTAGTCGAATCCGGCGAAAATTGAGCGAAGAAATCTGAATTAACTTTTTCAATATTAATAGATTCAAATTTAGCCGCTCCACTGCGACGAACTATTTGAATTACTCGGTCGCCTCGTTTATAGAAGTATTCCGACAAAGCATTACCGATGAATCCGCTCGCACCACTAATAATTATCGTTTTCATACGCCATACTTCCTCATTATTTATAAAGCAGCACTCTACTGCTCTGTATTTCCCCTTCGATAGACATTATCATCAGATAAGCTCCGGCTGGAATATTCGACACATCTAATTCATAAGTACCTATTTCGGTAATTTTGCCGTTTTCTTTACGAATTTCGGAATTACAAAGAGGATATAATTTATGAGTGATTCCCATAATATCTACCAAGCTGAATTCAGGCGATACATTTTGTTCAGCATCTGCTTCAGAATATTTAATTGTATAGTCTATATTTACTTTAGAAAAAGCAGGATTCGGATATGGAATGGTTGATACAAATTCCGCTCCCGAATTTAATATTTTGGTGGTTAGCTTAATTGGCAAATCGCATTTAGTGTTAGAATAATATGTTCGAGGTTTGCCGTAGCCTTCTAAAAATACTTGATAATTAGAGCATATATCATAAACTGTCAATGTATCTTTTTGCTTAAAAAGTACTGTGGGCGAATAGCATAATTCAATATTTGCTATTGCGAATGGCTCTATTCTAACAGGAAATTGACTTTGTGGCATCGAGAAAGCAGTATTACTGTTCAAATATGCTTTTCGGAAATATAACAATCTATCAGTTTTATTCTTAATTGAAATATTTCGGCAGGATAATTCTTGAGCATATAGACTATCAATAAACAGTAAATTTAATTGATTGGAATAAACGATTTCATAATTATCTGTGTCGAAAGCGATTACATAACTAATTATTTGACTAGTGTCTGCACATCCCAATACATTCTTAGCGATAATATATAGCGACATTGATTTATCGATATCAATACTATTTTGATCTTTTACGATTAAAGTATTATTATCAGCATCATACCAATCCACCGAATACGCAGAATTTATAGATTTGATATTTAGCTTTCTCCCTACGCATAGCACAGTATCAATTGATGGAGTAATTTTAGCGATTGGGTATGGCACGACATTGATATAAACTGAATCCATGATTGAGCAGCCATTTGTGTCAATAATAGTAATGTACTTCCAGCCGTTTTGTTTAAAGTAACGTTCAGTAGCATTAGAACTATCATACCATATTACTGAACTAATTTCTGATTGTAATTGCACGAATGCAGAATCGCCTTCGCAAATATCATATTTTTTATTGTTATTGTACAACAGATTTTGCTTAGGAAATTTTACAATTGTAATAGAATTCGATTTGCCAGAATCGCATTCATTTGAATATGCTGTTAAATAATATACGCCACTTTCCGATACGGAAATTTGACGTGTAGTTGCTCCGGTACTCCATAGGTAGTTTGGCATTTCGACATCGCAAGTTAATACAGCATAATCGCCGTCGCATACTCTAATTTTATTTGCAGATATTATTGGTTTCAAAGTATCATAAGGTTGATATTTGAAAATGCCCTCGCCGACCACCCAGCCCGTGGTATCATCAATAAAATATAAATCATCTAAAGCTCTATTATGAGGAATACCGCAGGGCTTGTTAGTCCAAGTTTTGCCATAATTTTCTGTAAATGATACCATTCTATTGTTTCCGCAGACCCAACCTGAGCTATCAGACAATAAAAATGAACCGTAGCAAGATTCGCCAAACTCATTATTCGTCCAAGTGTTTCCGCCATCACGAGAAAATCTCGCTCCGCCGTTCCCGCCATAACCACCGCATGTAAAATCGAAAGGTACTAACAGAGAATTATTATGAATCGCTAATTCTTCATGCCAATCCTTACCCTTAATTTCTCGATGTATTCCCCAAGATTTGCCAAAGTCATTTGTTTTCCAAAGCAATCCGCTCGATACAGCATAGCCAGAGCCATCCTGATATAAAATAGGATCGGACAGTTTAGAGTTCTTGACGCTATCTCTACTCAATCGCCAAGTCTTTCCTCCATCTTGAGTAATGTAGAATAATTGATGTGCGTTGCAGTCGCCGCCGAGTACTATTCCATAATTATCATTCAAGAAATAGCAACCCCAAATCTCAAGACTATCAGCAATATTTACTTTCGTCCAAGTAGCTGCTCCGTCTATTGATTTGAATAATGTCGAATAACCGCTATTAGCTGATTTAACGCTAACAGCATATCCAACTTTATCGGATACAAAATGAATTGACTCAATTTGATCCGCTTCACGAATACGTACGCCTTTCCAAGTTTGACCTTTATCGGTAGTTCGCAAAACCATTCCGTTGAATCCACTTATCCAACCAAAACTGGATTGCTCAGTCAAGAAAAATACTTCCAACCAATGATTGTTTTTAAATTGAGTTGGTATATTCTTTACTTCCTGCCATTGCGATAATACAGTAGCTGGTAGTCCAAACAGAATTGCCAATGCGACTATATATTTTATCATAAAAATTTGCCTTATAACTAATTGAAATCTATGAAACGTATTTATAGAGTTCAAATTGTTATAAGGCAATTAATAATAGCAGACATACTATTGATATGTAAAGCGATTCTATCTAACCATTATACATATCTTTTAGGGGTGTCATTCCTGCGGAACGAGTCTTCGAGTGGATGCAGGAATCTAAGTCGTTGATT
>CAZIIZ010000451.1:0-3333 GCA_964539225.1 uncultured Hyphomicrobiales bacterium
AGCTTTATTGAGCAATGTTTTGGACGCGGGTTCGACTCCCGCCATCTCCACAAATGAAAAATATTAAAGCCCTTGCAATTTATTATAATTGCAAGGGCTTAGTGCTAAATGCTGAAACCTTCGGGGCTGTCCCATAAGTACAACAAATAATAATTTCATCAGTATGACAATATAACAATTTATACGCTATCAACAGACTGCTAAATTATTTTCTCTAGCAAATTATGAGCTTTCAGAAGCTCTATGGCTTTATTCAGCTCAATTTCAATATTTTTAGATGATGTAATATCGGTAAAGGTAATTACCAAGCCGTCAATATGATCGTCGAAAGTGCGATACGGCATTATCCGCACGTTATACCACTTGCCGTCCTTAGTAGTAATTGGAGTTTCGATAGTGATTAACGTTTTTAAAACCTGTAGAGAATGAGTGTCAATATCCGGATACTGCAATTCTGTAACTAAATCAGTAAATGGTCTGCCTATGTCGGTTTTTCGCAATTTTATTATATTAATTACCGAGTCCGTAAATCTGCGAATGTTCAATTGTTTGTCTAAAAACAGGGTAGCAATCTCTGTGCTGTTAAGTAAATTTTTCATATCATTGTTCGACTGTATGTAGTCGGTAACTTTGCTTTGTAACTCGGCATTTACTGTTTGCAATTCTTCGTTCAAGCTTTGCATTTCTTCTTTGGAGGTGGTAAGTTCCTCGTTGGTTGATTGCAATTCTTCATTGGTGGACTGCAACTCTTCATTGGTGGACTTCAGTTCTTCCTGCGATGTTTGCATTTCTTCGAGTGTACCTTGAAGTTCTTGGCGGCAGCGTCGAAGTTCAATTTCTAATTCTTGATTATTTTCTTTAGAAATCATTTCAGAATTATTGAAATTGCCAACGGTTTGTTCGATTATAGTAGCCACATCCGCAAATACTATCATAATCATTCCTCGGATTGATTCAGGATTCTCGATGCGTTGCAGAGTAACGTCCACAATTTGAGTGCCGCCATTAGTGCCTACTTTGATATTTCTCAATTTTAGGGGTTCGTAATTTTGCATCACTTTGCGTAATGCCACAGGCAACAATTCTCTCAAGCCATTACGAGCCATGGCATAAATATTCCAATTTGCTTTGCCTGCCACCGGCTCGAGATACTTCCCGGTTCGTCCGGTTATATATATAATGTCGCCTTTATCGTTTGTAAGTACGCTAGGCGGAGCAAAACTTTGGAGCAAAAATTGATCGGCAAGCATTTGTATATTTTCCTCTATCTTCTGAGGCGATTTTTTTCCGAGTCGCACTTCTCGAGATTTATGGAAAGAACTTGGAAAGTCGATGAGTGGATTCGCCGATGCCAACAAAGTACGTTTGTAGATTTTTAATTTGATATCGAGTTCTTCAAATCCTTCTACGTTATTCCCCAAAGTTTCGGAAGTGCCTAGCACCATAATGCCACCTGGATTTAAGCTGTAATTGAATAAGGACAATAATTTTTTTTGTAATTCAGGCTCCATATAAATCAGCATATTGCGATTGGTCAACACATCGACTTTAGTAAAAGGCGGATCTTTTATAATATTTTGAGGAGCGAACACCACCATTTCGCGAATAACCGGATTGATTCTATAATTTTCTCCTTCCTCCATGAAGAAACGACTAAGCCGTTCCGGCGATACATCATTGGCAATACTGGTGGGGAACATGCCATTACGAGCGATTTCGATAGCTTCGCTGTCTAAATCGGTGGCGAAGATTTGCATTGAAATATGTTTTGGTGGGTTCATGTTATCTAATATTTCTTTAAATATTATTGCTAACGAATAAGCTTCTTCGCCGGTAGAGCATGCAGACACCCAAGCTCTAACCACATATCCATCCGAAAATTGACTAAACAGCTCAGGCAAAACGTCTTCTTTGAGTTTCTCCCACACCAAAGGATCTCTAAAAAAGTTAGTTACTCCGATAAGCAATTCTTTAAAAAGGATTTCCACTTCTTTCGGATTCTCTTGACAGAATCGAATGTAGTTCTGAATTTTATCTATTTGATGGATGTTCTTCCGCCTTTCAATCCTGCGAAACAAGGTGTTCTTTTTATATAATGAGAAATCGTGTCCGGTTTGATTTCGCAGTAAAATCAACAGCTTATCGAGATTACTTTTATCTTTACTCTGAACTTCTACACTCTGTGCATCATTACTTAATTTGCTTGGGATAATTTTCAGAAATTCAATTAATTTCGAAGGCAATACTTCCGGAGTAGCTACTATATCGGCATTAATTGCCTTAATAGCACTATTAGGCATACTGTCGTAATCTGAAGAATTTGGATCCTGCACTAATATAACCCCATTATTGTTTTGTATTTCTTTCAGCCCTAAGCTGCCGTCGGAGCCCATTCCGGACAGTATTATCCCAATGGCTCTTTCGTGTTGATCTTCAGCCAATGAGCGAAAAAACACGTCAATAGGCAATCGCAAACCGCGAATTTCCGTTGGGTGGAATAGATGCAAGGCTCCATTCAATATTGTCATACTTTTATTTGGTGGGATTACGTATAAGTTATTAGGTTCTACTGTCAGGGCATCGCTTGCTTGTTGCACTTTCATTTTAGTAATTCTCTGCAATATTTCCGGCATTATTTCGACGTAATCTGGGGCGAGATGTTGAATTATTACGAATGCCATTCCGGTATCAATCGGCATTTTACCGAAAAACTGTTCTAATGCTTCTAATCCACCGGCAGAAGCTCCTATGCCTACAATCGGGAAATCGGATATACTTTTCGAAGTTTTAATTTTAACAATTGGTGCAGATCTAGTATTATTTGTCTCGGTATTTATTTTTTTCATATTCTCATTTTTCATTACTAATTTTCAATATAATTACATTTTTCCAATTTGTACTTTCCGCTAAACGCATAGCACAATCTCTCGCCTTAATATCCTTGCAAATTTAGTAAATTTATTTATGAATCTTGGTATAATTATTTATTTTGCATAGATTGGCATTAGCTAATGGTCTGTTGTTAACCATTATACACATATCTTGCTATACAGATAATAGTGCCATTCCGGTTTTGTGAGCCATCGAGCAAATCATTCTTATAATTCAGCGTAGCTAATTACCGAAAATCTGTCTCCAGATTCAGCGTAGCTTATCTATTCTTTGTTTTTCATTTATTGTCATTCCTGTGGAGCGAGTCTTCGAGTGCATGCAGGAATCTAAAAAAGTTGCGAGACCAATAGACTATAGGAAACAAAATTCAATGATAATAGCAAAGTCTTAGATTAACTACGTTGAACCCTAAGAAGGGTTTCCTGTATCCGCTCGAAGACT
>CAZIIZ010000452.1:0-3325 GCA_964539225.1 uncultured Hyphomicrobiales bacterium
TTCTAAATGGAATATTTGGATTATTAGTTAATATTTTCTTAGTTCGGTTCACAATTAAATCTGTATCGAATCCTGATGTCGGAGTATCATACCTTTTTACTCCTGAATTTTTCACGAACATATCTGCAATTTCGACAATATCGTCTCTGAGAAGAGCTTCTCCGCCTGTCATTGATAGAAACTCAACCGATTTAATTGAATTCGAGATTTTTTCCAATTGGTTAAAAGTCAAATTACCTTCTTTTAAGTTGTTTTGTTTCCATTCTTGGTTATACCAACAATGAGTGCATTTCATCCAGCATTTGTCATTTAAAAACAGGATGATATATTTCGGAGTTTTTACTCCACGAGCAATAGTATTTGATATTATATTATACGGATTTACCATACTTAATTCTGCTTTTTATTAATTGAGAGAAAGTCCATATTCCTGATTTCAGCTTTTTCTTAAATCTTTTTGGTTCGATATATATTCGGAACAACCATTCGCATCTGATTTTCCTAATCCAAATAGGAGCTCTCTGTTTGTTGTTGGATACAAAATCAAATAATCCGCCAACGCACCAAATATTTTTAACTTCTATTCGTGAGCTGTTTCTCTGAATAAATTCGAGTTCCTTTTCCATTCCTCTACCAATAATTAGTATATCAGGTTTGGATTCGTTGAGTTCACTAACAATAGCTGCCTCTTGATTGGTTTCAAAATACCCGGAATGGAATCCAACAATAGATAATTGTGGATACTGCTTACGAAGTTTTGTAACTGACTTGAGAATTACTTCTTCAGTAGCACCCAGTAAATATATTTTACAATCAGTATCATATACCTTATCAATAAAAAGCGGAAATGAATCTGTGCCATTGCAATCTTTCAACCACTTACCTAAAAGTAGCAATGAAAATGATTTCATTCCAATACCTTCGAATAAGAATATTATATTGCGATTTGAGAAACAAAGAGTATAAATTTCATCTCTTAAATCATAATAATTACAAGTGTTCAAATGTATATAAACTGTTTCGCAAAGTTTACTTACTGAATTAATAACCATATCGGATAGTTCATCTGAACTTTGTACACAAATGCTGATATTATTATTAATTTTCAATCTATCATTATCGTAAATCATAATATATTAGAATATAGTTGGAAATAATTGATATAAAATTCTTAACACTTTGCGTAGCATACCCGGAATAATAAGGAATCTACCATCAAGCGTAGCATCAATAGCATATTTAGCTGCAAATTTAGGTGATAATCCCTTATCAGCACGTCCGTTACTAAAATGTTTTCCCGAATGAACGTCGAAATCAGTATTTATCTTGCCTGGGCAGAACACACTCACTCTGATTTTGCCATCACTTAATTCTTTCCTTAGCGAGCGAGAGAATGAGAATATATAGCTTTTAGTAGCAGAATATACAGCATAATTTTCTGACGAACGAAAGGCATAAGTAGAGGCAACATTTAGAATAGAAGCTTTGTTACCATAAACATAATTCAAATATTTGTGGATTAATATCGTAAAAGATTGGATATTGATTTCTATAGGCTTCGTAATTTCAGATTCATCGCATTCGATAAACTTTCCATAATGTGCTATCCCAAGATTGTTAATTAACAATTCCGGAATTATTTTGTTGGATTCTAAATACTCAAACAAAGATTCAATTGCTTCGGTTTTCGACAAATCAATAGCTAATTTTATAATTTTGTGGTTTCTATTCGGATCAATCGTATTTTTAAGTGCAGTTAAGTTATCAATATTTCTAGATATTATTATCGGACAATATCCGATTTCTAATAAATATTTTGCAAAAGCAGCTCCTAATCCTTCGCTTGCACCGGTAATTATGCAGTACTTTGTGTTTTTCATAAATCAACATAACGAGATAATTGTGTAACTAATCTATTAAGACTACAATTTACAATTATTTTTGTTAAACACAAAACATTATTTAATTTATTTATGTTGCTTTATTTTCTACTAATAGCTGTGAATAATTAAAATATTATATTGCGTTTGAAATTTACCCACAGAACGCTAACAATTATACCCATCTTCGCCTATAGCGATAAACACAGTCATTCCGGTTTTGTGAGTCTTCGAGCAAATCGTTCTTACGATTCAGCGTAGCTAATCTATTATCTTAGAGGTTTGAGTATAGTCGGTAGTTCGCTTATATTATCAAGTGCTTAGATTATCTTCGATGAACTCTAAGAATCTAAACATTATACACATCTTTTTGGGTTGTCATTCCTGCAAACGAGTCTTCGAGCGGATGCAGGAATGACAAGAAAAATAATAACTACGCTGAATCAAAAAGATGATTTCGTGAAGTTGCTCTACAAATAGCAGAGTCTAGCGGATATTATTAAAAGAAACAAGTGTATTAAATCGACGGCTTGGACTTAAATAATATATCCAAACAGAGCATCAACCAATAATATCATAGCCGCAGAGATCGTATAAGCTCGTACTGTACTTTGCCCAACGCCTTCGGCACCGCCTTTGGTGTTGAAGCCGACGTGGCATCCGATTAATGCAGTAATTCCACCGAATACAAACGCCTTACTCAATCCAATAGCGATTTCGCTAACGTGGAAAAAACGTTGAATGGATTCAAAAAACATTATATACGAAAAATCGAACTGAATAGCTGTTAGCAAATAGCCGCCGAATATCGCAACTATATTTGAGAATACCGCTAAAACCGGCATCATCATCAAAGAAGCAAGCATTCTGGGCATAGCCAAATATCGAGCTTTGTCTATCGCCATCATTTCGAGAGCATCTATTTGTTCCGTAACCTTCATAGTGCCAATTTCTGCAGCCATAGAGCCTCCGACACGTCCGGCTATCACTAATGCGGTAAGAACTGGGGTCAGTTCTGTAAAGACGGCTGTGGCGATAGAAGAGCCAATGAAGGGCTTCGCTAATCCGAGTAAGTTGAATTTGATAAATAAATCCGTGGCTTGCAGGGCTGCAATCGCTCCGGTGAATAATCCAATTAATATTACTAATGGCAGAGAATCAGCTCCGATAATTTTCATCTGAGCGAGAATTAATCCCCGATCTTTTAAAAATCTCGGAAAATACTTAATAATAGAAACGAGCAAACCGGAAATTTGCCCGAATTCACGTACGAAATTTACTATTTTTTTACCTATGAATGCGAAAATATTTGTCATTGTAAGCGTTTTAGTTATTAACTGTTATTAAATATTTATAAAAAGAAATTTTATTTGATGAGGCTGTCCCATAAGCTAACCATTATACACATCTTCAACAATACCGATGAATACTGTCATTCCGGTTTT
>CAZIIZ010000453.1:0-3319 GCA_964539225.1 uncultured Hyphomicrobiales bacterium
TCTACCAATTAATTTAAGTATATTTTTTTTATTTTCATCATTAGTTGCATTTATGCTCTGAATATCCAAATCGGCTTTTACCGCATAAATAAAATTAACCTGCTTTCCTGTCTCTTCAGTTATTGGGTCAAATTTAATATCAAGACTACTGCCGCCAACGTTTTTAATCCTGAGTTGAGTACCAAAACAAACTGATAAGTTGTATAACAATTCGGTTACTGTCTCAAATCTATGCCATGCAATACCGTAATTGGTTGCCGGAGTCATTCCGTCATCATTCATTAGCGGTTTAATCAATCGCTTATCAATCCATAAACTATTATAAAAATTATAAGAAAACAGCGAAATTCGCTTAAAATATCCGCCACCGGAATCAGATTCAGCTCCTCTCGCTCCAAAGACAAGCCCGGATTCACTTGGAATTAAATTAATTACCAAATCTGGGATTTTTCTTCTTAGTCTTTCTTGAGTTCTTTCGATAATCGACCGCACAACATAATCGAAATTCGCAGCATCGTCGTATTTGTCGGGATCATCGGCATTTAATCCTATTGACAGTGTAACACCATTAATACCTATCTCGTCCAACACTCCAAATATTGTTTCATCGTCAACTTTCTTACTCGCAAGATTCACAGTATCCATCACCGCCGCACCAAATGCCTGTGCTGAAAATTTCCAACTACGCACCGGATTAGGATTCGATTCCCATTCATCGCCTGCCCACATCAAATCCTCAGCCGTTGCCTTCCTGCGAACCAGTCCACTAAAAACCATTCTATCAAAGCTCATTGAATTATAAACTTCCGAGTCCGCCGCAAGCTCATGCTCAAACAGCACTACCCAAACGTCTGCATATTCAGCAGTTTTCATTAGTGCGATTGCCTCATTATCGGCTTGCGATTCTGCGGCATATTCCTGCATAGAGAAACTGAATTCATCATCTTTCTGTTGGAGGGTTAGCGTCTCGCCCTCGATCTTAATACTCTCTATGTTGAATATATCTGTATCCTGCACTGGCTCGCTCCCTGCGAAGCACTCACTGTAATCCGCACTTATCACCATTTCCCAAAGCACATCGCCCTGGTAATCGCCCATTCTTAGTATCTGCCTGTACGCACTCATTCTATATCCAATCGAGAGTTGGGTGTATTATAAAATCAGCTACAGGTATATTTACTATATAAAATCCATAACCTAACACCGAATTGCGAATCACAGCCGTATCGTTAGATCCATTGCTCATAACTTCATACGTTATAGAAAATAATCGACTATCGGCAATAGAAACCCAACACGGAATATCGTATTCACGGTTTAGAGACACTATACTACCGCCTAGGGTTGTATTCTCTATATTCATATTCTCAAATATTATTACTCCGTCGTTTGCGATTTGATATGGGAACATCACATCGTCAAATTTCTCTCTAAAATTTGCCAATCTCAATACCGAGCTTTTATACATACTGCCCGTATCGAGTCCAACCACATAACCTACTGGAAACGCCATAGCATCCATATAACTTCTAAGTCCCGAAATATCAATCTTGCCAATTGAGACAAATAATTGTGAGTCATATAAACGCTTATTACATCTAATCTGCATTTTACATTTATCAGTATCTCGAATTATTGCCCCAGCCATTCCCACGCTCGACATTAGGCAAGTTTTTGATTGAGGACAAGAGGCTACATTCTTTTTCCATTCACACACGCAATAGGTATTTGTACCTGCATTGAATACCGGCGTTACCGGATTAGCTCCATCAATACTTTCAATATCAACACGAGTAGTAAACACATTTCCAAGTTCCAAGCAGTCAACCTGCACGTCGAAATTGCTAATCAATGTACCGATTGCCGAACTCGGGGTCATAATAATACTTCGCAGAATATTGCACTTAATGTGAAGCCTAACGCCTCCGGCTAATACTCTAATCTCATTTCCATTTATCACGGTAGGAGTTCGATTAGTGGTGTCTTCTTGTGCTATTTTAAAGCAGCTACCTTGATCGGCAGAAACGTCTGCATTTCCTACCCATTGCCCACCAACAGACAACCTAACGACAGAATTCATTATCTTTACTCCAGGCATACATTCAATGCGAACGTGTGCCGGAATAGGGTTAAGTATTGCATATTCTCCTGGGTGGATTACAACTGTTTGTAGAACGTTTGGATATGCTGTGTGAGCTTGTGTTACAGCTTCGTCAATTGTTGCAAAATGATTGTTTGATACAGGAGTCGGGAAACTTCCGCTAACGTGCATCGTAGTATTATCAGTTCTACGGATAAAATTATAATCAATATTGGTCATTATATTCGCAGAACCTGCTGGCTGAAGCGTTCCGGCATTATCCATACCGACCAAACCACTTCCATATCCTGCCAATCCTCTCAATTGTAACGATTGTCCGACCGCCGCACCTGCGTAACTGATAGTGAATTTATCAGTACTAGTTGATATTATTTTAAACGCAATTCCACTACTTACACTATTGGATTTAATGGCAATCTGCGGAGCGGTAGTCGCTGTTATTGTTATATTATTGCTTGCGTTGTACAACGCACTAATCACCGCCGACGTTGTGTTTGTCGATAGACTGGATTTTATAGCATAAGCATTTGATGGACGTATGGCAAGAGTTGAAGTGTTTGTTCCTTGTGTAAACATACAATTTTCTCTATTAACCCATGCCGAAGTAGTCAAATCATAGCCGAGTATTCCATCGGCAGTCCCTATCGGAAGCGAGCCAGCTGCAGGAGCTACCCAAGTAGAACCATTCCAGGTAACTACGTAACCATTTGCGTCTATTCTAACTTCATCAACTGCCGAACCACTACCATTAACACGTTGAAATTTTATATTTTTCAATGTTGCGAAATTAAAATCAGGATCACTTTTTATCGGTATGGACATTTTATTACTCCGTGATTACGGCTATGTAAGTTCCGGCTGTTATATCATTAGTAGAGTTAAAGGTTATTACAATATTTCCCGTTGCATTGTCGATAGTAGTATCTGCGAAAACCTGCTGAAGAATTGTGCCTGTTTGATATATTTGTATTATGGCACTATAATACGCACCGCTTTTTCTTCCTGCGGTTAAGTTCCCGGTCAAAGTCCAAGTGCAAATATTTGATACCTTGGTTAATGCCGGATTAGCTATCCTTTGGATTCTCGCTATGGGAATACAGTTGTCAATTAGCGAAGTGCCGAAATCGGCAATATTGGTATCTGCCGCCGCCGCCGTCGTTCCAGCAATATTAGCTTTAACAGATTTTGCTGGCATTTGTGCTAATTTTGTATTGTCAA
>CAZIIZ010000454.1:0-3315 GCA_964539225.1 uncultured Hyphomicrobiales bacterium
AAGTAGAATCTTGCATTAAGTTCATTCGCAACGGCGGCAAGAAAGCAATAATTACATCTTACGAATATTTAATGGATGCTCTCGAAGGCAAAGCCGGTACTCACATTACCGCATAATCTTTGGGAATTTCAAATAATTGAGCTGCGATAAATGGCAGTTAGTATATGTTCGATTAAAATATAAGAAATAGATATGAAAATTAATCACATAGTTGAATCCCAGCAGTTTACGGTTCCTTTTTTGTTGGAGCTATTTGATAGAGCCAATCAAATGAAGAAAATCGTAGCCAGAGGCGGAACAAAAGACTACGAAAACAAAGTAATGGCTTCCTTATTTTATCAGCCATCTACTCGTACTCGATTCTCGTTCGAGAGTGCTATGTATCACTTGGGCGGCAAAGTATTAACTACTGAGCAAGCTCAATTGTTCTCTTCTGAAATTCAAGGAGAACATTTAGAAGATACTATCCAAATAATGGCTAACTTTTGCGACGTAATAGTATTGCGTCATTTAGAAGCCGGCGGAGCTAAACGTGCAGCCGCTGTTTCTCCAGTGCCTATCGTAAGTGCTGGCGACGGAGCAGGCGGACAGCATCCGACTCAAGGATTATTGGATTTATATACCATATTCAGCGAATTGCACACTTTAGACGGCTTAAGCGTAGCGTTCTCCGGTTCTTTGGACCAAGGCAGAACTTCCCGTTCGTTAGCTTATTTATTGAGCAAATTCAGCAGAATGAAATTGTACTTCATCGCTCCAAAAGAAATGCAAATCAAGAAAGATATGCTCGAACATTTGGACGAAAACAACGTAATCTATCAAGTTGCAGATTCTTTAGATGAGATTATCGACAAAGTCGATGTATTATATCAGACAAGATTCGAAGCAGAAAGATTCCCAGATGCAAATATTGACTATTCTAAATTCAGAATAGATACAGCAAGATTGCAACAAATGAAGTATAATTCAATAATTATGCACCCGATGCCGAGAGACATAGAAGTTAGCCATTCTGTGGATGCAGATCCGAGAGCAGCTTACTTCAGACAATCAAAAAATGGTTTATATGTTCGTATGGCATTGTTTTCGATGCTATTCGATGCAGAATAATAATAAATTAGTTAGTTTATAACAAATTGGAGAATTATAGAAATGAATTCACAAGAGTATATTAATATCGAAGAAGAATTCGGTGCTCACAATTACCATCCGCTTGATGTAGTAGTTGCTGAAGCTAAAGGTTGCTGGGTAACTGACGTTGAAGGCAATAAATATTTGGATTGTTTAGCTGCATACTCTGCGGTTAACCAAGGTCACTGCCATCCTGCAATTCTTGAAGTATTCTTAGAGCAAGCTAAAAAAGTAACATTGACCAGCCGTGCTTTCAGAAACGATCAATTGCCACGCTTATACAAAAAATTGAACGAAATGACCGGTTATGATATGTTCTTGCCGATGAACTCAGGAGCAGAAGCAGTAGAAACAGCATTGAAATTAGCTCGTCGTTGGGCTTATGATGTAAAAGGCTTAGAAGAAAACAAAGCTGAAATCATCGTAGCTACTGGAAACTTCCACGGCAGAACTACTACTATCGTTGGTTTCTCTGATGATCCCGATTCATTCAAAGGCTTCGGTCCTTACGTAGATTGGGCTTTCCCAATGCACGAATTCGGAAATTTCGAAGACTTAAAAACTAAAATCACTAAAAATACTGCAGCAGTATTAGTTGAGCCTATCCAAGGCGAAGGCGGAGTAGTAATTCCTCCACACGGATACTTAAAAGCTATCGAAACATTATGTAAAGAAAACAACATTCTTTTCATTTGCGACGAAATTCAAGCTGGTTTGGGTCGTGCTGGTAAATTATTCGCCCATCAATACGAAGATGTACGTCCTGATATGGTTATCGTTGGTAAAGCATTATCCGGTGGATTTATGCCTGTTTCCGGCGTATTAGCTGATAAAGAAATTATGCTTACTATCAAGCCAGGAGAGCACGGCTCAACTTTTGGTGGTAACCCATTAGCGGCAGCAGTAGCTGTAAAATCTTTAGAAGTAATCGAAGACGAAAAATTAGTAGAGCGTTCATTCGAAATGGGTGCTTACTTCGTGCAAGAATTGAAAAAAATTCAATCTCCGCACATCGTCGAAGTTCGTGGCAAAGGTTTGTGGATTGGTTTTGTATTAGACCAAAAAGCTCGCCCATATTGCTACAGACTTAAAGAAGAAGGCGTATTGTGCAAAGATACTCACGAAGTGATTATCCGCATTGCTCCGCCATTAGTTGTAACTAAAGAAGAAATCGACTTTGCAGTTGAAAAAATTGCTAAAGTAGTAAAAGAATTTGATAATAAATAATTCTTTATAAATTCGGTGCAGTCCGTAATGTAATTTTGCGGACTGTTGCCGATATTATTAATTAATCAGAGAATATGCAAGATAAATATTACACATTAACTAACGACGTAATTTTCAAATACGTGTTCGGCAGCGAAAGGAATAAGCAAATATTGCTTTCGCTACTGAATTCAATTATGGTTTCAGCCGGCAATCCAGAACTTTCGAGCATTGAATATGTAAATCCGATCAATCTAAAAGAGTATATCAATGACAAAATTACTATTATGGACTTGAAAGCTACTGATGACAACGGAAGACGATATAGTATAGAAATGCAAGTGCGTGGATACGATGATTTCTTGAATAGAATTATTTACTATAACGACAGACTTTATACGGAACAGTTAGTTAAAGCAGAAGCGTATTCCACTCTGAATAAAGCAATTTCTGTGTCAATTTTAGATTTCAATCTTTTGCCTAACAATACGTCTATTCACAATATATTTAGATATTTGAATTTAGAGACCAAGAAAGAATTAACAGATTTAAAAGAACTACACTTTATCGAACTACTTAAATATGATAAAGATAAGCCAAGAATTCTGATGACTAAATTTGAAAAATGGTTGGGGTTAATTAAATTCGGAGAAAAATTTATGGATAATGTACCTAATGATATAGACTTAGATCCAGAAATGCTTTTAGCATTGCAGGAAATGCGTAAAGCAAATGCTAATCCGTTGGTTCGTGAGATAATCGAGCTGAGAGAGAAAGCCGAACACGACGAAGCATCAAGATTGCAGCAAGCTTTGAGAACTGGAAGAGATGAAGGTATAGAAGTTGGAAAAAAAGAAGGTATAGAAGTCGGGAAAAAAGAAGGTATAGAAGTCGGAAAAAAAGAAGGTTCGTACCAACAGCTAGTAAAAACAGCCCAGCAATTGTATAGTATGGGATTAGATTTTGGTTTTATATCAA
>CAZIIZ010000455.1:0-3304 GCA_964539225.1 uncultured Hyphomicrobiales bacterium
AGTAGAATAAGCATCTAAGCCCCTATTCATCAACGGCAATTTGTCCTTAAATAAAAATTGATTATATATCACCACTAATCTCCGAAAAATATTATTATTCTTCACCCAAAAGACTATTCTGCAATAACAATGCCAGTACTCTGTCCAAGTAGCTAATTCCAATAGCCTGAGTTAGTTAAATAAATATGTGTTTCGCTGGAGTTTATTTAAAATATGATTATTATTAACCAATGGCTAATAGTAATCATATTGAAGATTATGAGTAAAATAATGGAATATACTACAAATTAAAGATTATTGAAAGTGCAAATCTTGTCCTTTTCTTCATTTCGCTTCTTGTGCCTAGTTACATTTACGTTTCTTATCTCGAATAAATACAACTCGTTATTTGCGAAGTAATCGCATAGCTTAAACAGCAAAATGCCTACCATCAAAATTGACAGTAGGCATTCGCTTCAGACAAAAATAAATTTGAATTTATTTGTATTCTTTGATTTCGTATTCGCCTTGGATAGCATAATAAACGCTTTCAGCCAATGCTTGCATTTCGTCTTCGCCAGGATAAATAGTGATAGGAGCGATGAACGAAACTCTTTCTTTAATCCAATCAACAATTGGGTCAGATTTCGCTAAACCGCCTGTAACTATGATTTGATCAATTTTACCACATAAGACAGCAGAGCATGAACCGATTTCTTTCGCTACTTGGTAAGCTATACCTTCGTAAATCAATCGAGCTTCGGGTTCGCCGGCTACTGCGGCTAACTCTACTTTGTAAGCATCGTTTGAATTTAAGTAAGCTACCATACCGCCATTGCCGGTAATCATCTTGCGAACTTGGTCGTAAGTATATTTACCGGAGAAGCATAACTCTGTTAATTGACGAGCTGGCAATCCGCCTGAACGCTCAGGTGAATATGGACCATCGCCGTCTAAAGCGTTATTAACGTCTATTACTTTGCCGGCTTGGTGAGCACCAACTGAAATACCGCCGCCTAAGTGAGCGATGATTAAGTTAAGTTCTTCGTACTTTTTGCCTGTTTCTCGAGCATAGCGGTGAGCTACTGCTTTTTGATTCAATGCGTGGAAGATACTTACACGAGGCAATTCCGGATGACCGGACAAACGAGCTAAGTCTTGCAATTCATCAACTACTACAGGGTCAACTATGAATGAAGGAGTTTCTTTGTCCATAGATTTTGCTATTTCGCTTGCTATTATTCCGCCTAAGTTCGAAGCGTGTTCGCCACGAGTCATAGCTTTTAGGTCAGTAAGCATAGCTTCATTTACTTTATATACTCCGCCGGGGATAGATTTTAACAATCCACCACGACCAACAATAGCATCTAATGAATCAACTTCGATGCTTTGTTCGTTGAGAGCTTCGATAATTATATTTTTTCTGAATTCGTATTGCTCAATTATGTTTTTAAATGGAGCTAATTCCTCTACGCTGTGGCGTAAAGTTTTAGTGAATACTTCATTTGTGCCTTCATAAACGGCAATTTTAGTAGAAGTAGAGCCGGGATTAATGGCTAAAATTTTCATTACTTATCCTATATTAAAAAAATGGGTTTTAAAATTCAATTTTTAGTAAGATGCTGCAAGAGCGATAGATAATAATTTGCTTCTATCGGAATCAGCACGAGAAGTAAGCACAATCGGCACCGAAGCTCCAAGAATAATTGCAGCTACTGAAGCACCGCCGAAATAAGTGAACGCTTTATAAAGGACATTTCCTACTTCGATGTTTGGTACGAATAGTAAATCGGCATCGCCGGCTACTTCGCTGTGAATACCTTTGTGGTGAGCAGCTTCTTTGGACACTGCATTGTCGAACGCTAAAGGTCCGTCTATGGTGCATCCTTTGATCTGATTGCGATTATTCATTTGTGTTAAGATTGCAGCATCGGTAGTAGCTTCCATCTTCGGATTCACTAATTCTACAGCAGCTAAAGCAGCAATTTTCGGATTAGTAATCCCAAGGTGATGGAATAAATCGATGGTATTATTAATAATGCCTATTTTCTCTATTAATGTAGGAGCTACATTTTGAGCAGCATCAGTCAAAGCTATTACTTTGTGATAAGCTGGCGGGTCGAAGAATCCGACGTGGCTTAATAAATCGCCTTTGCGAAGTCCTTCTTCTTTGTTCAGTACCGCACGCAAGAAATCAGCTGTGCCAACTAAGCCCTTCATTATAATATCTGCTCTGCCATCACGGATTAATTTTACTGCTCTTCGGCAAGATATTACTGGATTATTCTCTTCAATAATTTCAATATTACTCAAATCGAATCCAATATCTTCGGCAATTGCTTCGATTTTAGAAGCATTACCGACTAAAATTGGTTCGACGATATTTTCTTTTACTGCATCGCGAACCGCACCGAGTACGTGTTCGTCTTCAGCAGCTCCGACTGCCATTCTTCTCTTTGGTTTATTCTTAGCAATTTCTAAAAATATGTCTAAATTTTTCAATTCCATCAAATTCTCCGATTATTTATCATTTTATAATATTCTGTTTTATATTTGTCTATCATACTCGTAATAATAGTAATAATTTCCGTCGTTAAGTGCCATATCTTAGGAATACTAATATACAAATTTATATATTATCCTAAAACTAAAATATTATTTTCTTTCGTCTGAATACGATAATACTATTAATTCGTTAATTATTCAAACATTGTTGTAAGTGTTTAGTAAATAGAGAGTAATATTTGGGCGGAATTGGCTGGCGATTTATTTATCTTGAGCTTCTTAGTCTGAGGTTCAGATTTTCACTCATCCGATGGCTGCCAGTTATCGGATGAGTTGTAGAAGCTGACTAAAATTGTCTGAACCATTTATTAACCGGATTGAATTGATAAAGATGATTTTAAGATTTGTCTCTCTTCCTAATCATCTTAATCCCATTAATCTGAACCATTGATTCAGCTGATTGAATTGATTTAGATGATGAAGAAGTCAAACTATTCTTAAAATCATCTTAATCACGCTAATCAGATAAATCAATGGTTCAGACAATCTTAAATCCCAGCTCGGACAATCTTCTACTCTATCTCTATCTCGCCAATCTTGATTGTTTCTTTCTGTTCTTTATCGCCCTTCAATCGCATCATTTTTGTTTCTTTTCGTTCGTTTGGCTTTCCGTAGTTGGTGTAAATATCCAAGAATATTGTAGTGCCTCCGGTTAGCTTAGTAGCTCGTGAACCATAATAATTACATTCGATTATATATTTGCCTTTCATCGCTGTTTTCAATAGGAATTCTTCAGGACCATTTCCTCCGGTGAAATCTG
>CAZIIZ010000456.1:0-3284 GCA_964539225.1 uncultured Hyphomicrobiales bacterium
GCTTTAATTTCTTTTATTTGTTGAATTATAGTTTCTGCATGTTGTTTTTGGGTTTCCAATAGTGTATCTTCCTTAGCTTGGAGACTAAAGAAAGAAGAAAATGCGAGAGCATATATCCCGAGTTTTGTAGATAATTTCATATAAAAACACTCCAATCTATAATAAAAATTTTAAATTCACAGAAAAATTGCTTTACTTTGTAGTCCATTAGACACACAATATGCATAAATGGTTACACAAAAATACAAAAAAAATATGGAAAATATACAAAAACCCGAATGGGTGCCCGAAAATGCCGGAAATGAATTTACAACTAACGTGATGAAAGGCGTAGCAGCTACTCACGACGGCTTGAATTCCCAAAGTTTAAAACAATATACTCCAAATACAAAAAAACGTACTAGACTAAGTACCGATGAATTCGTAGCGGGAGTGATGGATAAAAATTTAAGCGTAATCTCTCAGGCAATTACCTTAGTAGAAAGCAATTCGAAAGTTCATATCGAATTAGCCCAGCAAGTATTAAAGCAATTATTGCCTCATACCGGAAAATCCGTTAGAATCGGTATCACTGGATTACCAGGAGCAGGCAAAAGTACATTTATCGAAGCATTTGGCAATTTCCTTTGTGATTTGGGACTTAAAATTGCAGTACTTGCAATTGACCCAAGCTCTACCTTGACAAAAGGGTCCATACTCGGCGATAAAACTCGTATGGAAACATTATCTCGGAATAGTAACGCTTTCATCCGTCCGTCTCCAAGCGGAGGAACCCTCGGCGGAGTAGCTCGCAAAACTCGTGAAACTATGCTAGTGTGCGAAGCCGCCGGATATGACGTAATCATTGTAGAGACTGTCGGTATCGGTCAGAGTGAAACTACTGTTCGATCCATGGTGGACTTCTTCCTATTAATATTGCTTCCCGGAGCAGGCGATGAATTACAAGGCATTAAAAAAGGTACAGTCGAAATTGCGGATGCTTTAGTAATTAATAAAGCCGACGGCGATAACATCCAGCGAGCAGAATTAACTGCATCGCAATATCGCCAAGCTGTACATTATATTCAGCCGGCTACCGACGGTTGGGAAACCAAAGTAGGCACTTGCTCTGCTCTGAAAGGATTCGGCATTCCTGAAATTTGGCAAATGATTAATGATTATATGCACTATATCAAGTCTAATAACATTTTCAAAGACAGACGCAACAAACAAACTCTGCAATGGGTTTATTCTATGGTGGAGGAACAATTACTATCCAATTTCTATAACGACCCTAAAATCAAAACTTTAATTGCGAAATTAGAACCGGATGTGATTACCGGAGAAACTACTCCAACTAATGCAGTTACTACTTTACTCCATCAATATTTCGGAGAATAGATGAAATTATTACTTGCGACTAATAATCAACATAAAGTAGAGGAATTCGCTCAGATATTCTCTGAACTGAATTTGGATATTGAATTGCTCACTCCTAATTCTATAAATTTGGAATTAGAAGTAGAGGAAAATGGAAAATCTCTGCAATCTAATGCCGAATTGAAAGCTAAGGCATTCTATGAAGCAAGCGGAATTCCGACTATCGCTGACGATACCGGATTAGAAGTGTATTCGTTAGATAACCAACCCGGAGTGCATTCCGCTCGATATGCCGGAGAAAATTGCGATTCATCTGCGAATCGAGCGAAACTGATTAATGCACTTAAAAGCATTAGCGATACTTCCGCACGATTCCGCACAGCTATTTGCTATTTCGACGGCAAAGTATCTCGATTTGTAAATGGAATTTGCACAGGCAAAATTATTGATGAAGAGCGTGGAGACGGCGGATTCGGATATGATTCAATTTTTATTCCAACGAATTATAGTAAAACTTTCGCAGAATTGAGTTCACAAGAAAAGAATTCTATCAGTCACAGAGGCAATGCAGTTCGCAACTTCGCTAAATTATTTATTGCTATGCAAAAGCCGAAAATGCGTATCGGATTCCTTGCTTCTGGCGGCGGAAGCAATATGCAAGCAATAATCAATGCTATTAATTCGGGCGAATTATTCGCTGAAGCAGCCGTGATGATTACCAATAATTCTAAAGCCGGAGCTATCGATAAAGCTCAATCCGCCGGAATACCATATTTTCATATTTCTTCTACTAAATTTGCAAATGATGATGAGCGAGACAAAGCAATTGCCGAAGAACTTTTGAAACATAATGTTGACATTGTAGTATTGGCAGGATATATGAAAAAAGTCGGGCAACCAATTATTTCTGAATTCCCTAATCATATTCTGAATATTCATCCTGCTTTATTGCCAGATTTTGGTGGCGAAGGTATGTATGGTATGAATGTGCATCGTGCAGTAATTGAGGCTAAAGCTAAAATTTCTGGTCCTACTGTTCATATTGTTGATTCCGAATACGATAAAGGCAGGATATTAGCTCAGATTCAGATTCCGGTTTTAGACAATGACACTCCAGAAAATTTGCAAATTCGAGTGCTTGCCGCAGAACACATAATTTATGCGGATACTTTACAGAAAATAGTAATTGGTGAGATTAGATTATAATTCCCATTATTATTGTTAAAAGAATTGATTAAAAATTCAACTCCTAAGAAGTTGTGTCAATCGACGGAACTACATTGTTACTAACGTTTAACAGCTACGCTGTATAAAAATAATTCGTATCTTTACTCCGCAGGAGTTAAACGTTAGTAACTAAATGAATTTTACTACCCACTCCCACAAACTCAAACCATTATACACATCTTCGGCAATACCGATGAATACTGTCATTCCGGTTTTGTGAGTCTTCGAGCAAATCGTTCTTACGATTCAGCGTAGCTAATCTAAGCACTTGGAAATACAAGAGAATCTGCAACTATGCTCGTAATTCTAAGGCTGTAGATTCCGGTATTTGCTCGAAGACTCACAAAACCGGAATGACACAATTTATCGGTATTGCCGAAAATATAAGTATCAAAATTAGGAATAATCTACAACCTTTGGAATTCATATTACGTAAAATTATGAAAGTTTGGGTTTAAGGCTATGGAGTTTTTATAAGGGTCTTGAAGTTTTAATGGATAGTAAAATTGGGGAGGCTAATTCTTTATTATTCAATCAGATACAAAATAATCATCCGTATATAATGCGAAAAGATCTTACAAGCACTTGACTTATAAGATCTTTATCTTCTGCGGAGAGGGCGAGATTCGAACTCGCGGTAGCATTTAACACACTACGACGGTTTAGCAAACCGTTGCCTTCAGCCACTCGGCCACCTC
>CAZIIZ010000457.1:0-3279 GCA_964539225.1 uncultured Hyphomicrobiales bacterium
ACAATTGAAGACTGCTTTATGCAATTAATGGAGAAGAAGCAATGACGAACGAAAAAGTAATAATAGCCGAAAATTTGACTAAGAAATTTGGAGATTTCACAGCCGTGGATGCTATTAGTTTCGATGTAAATAGAGGCGAAATCTTCGGTTTCCTCGGTGCAAATGGGGCAGGGAAGACTACTGCTATGAGAATCCTTTGCGGACTTTCAACTCCGACCTCCGGCAAAGCTCATATAGCCGGATATGATATTTACAAAGATGCCGAAAAAATCAAAAAGCAAATCGGATACATGAGTCAGAAGTTCTCATTGTACGAAGACTTAACTTTAGCCGAAAATATTAAATTCTATGGCGGAATTTATGGATTAAATAAAAAGCAGATTAAAGCAAAAACTGATGAATTAGTCGAGCGATTGCAATTGCAAACTGTTCGCAATGAATTAGTAAAATCTTTACCGCTCGGATGGAAGCAGAAATTAGCTTTCTCGACTGCTATTATCCACGATCCGGCAATTGTATTTTTGGATGAACCAACCGGCGGAGTCGATCCCATCACTCGCAGACAGTTCTGGGATTTGATATACCAAGCTGCTGAATCCGGCGTTACAGTATTCGTTACTACGCACTATATGGACGAAGCCGAATATTGCAATAGAATATCAATGATGGTGGATGGCAAAATTGCAGCATTAGGTTCGCCTGCGGAATTGAGGCATCAGTTCAAGTCAGCCAATATGGACGAAGTGTTTGTAAAAATTGCCAGAGGAGGCGAGAAACAATGAAAGCATTCATAGGTTTTATTATAAAAGAATTTTATCATATATTCAGAGATAAAAAAACGCTGCTGATTCTATTCGGAATGCCTATAGCTCAAATTCTGATTTTCGGCTATGGAGTAACTAACGAAATCAGAAATGCAAAAATTGCAATCTATGATAATTCTAAGGATATAGAAAGCGAAAAACTTATTAACAAATTAGCTTCGAGTGGATATTTCCAAATCGTGGCGAGGCTGAATAGTTATAATGAAATTGATAGTCAATTCAAACGAGGCAATATTAAATTGGCGTTAGTAATCGACAAAAACTTTGCTGAAGACTTGGTAAAAACTAACAAGGCAAACGTACAAGTAGTGGTCGATGCGTCCGAACCGAATATGGCGAGCAGTTTAATCAATTATATTTCGTCGGTAATTCTCGATTACAACCGAGAGATTAATATCGCCATTGAAAACAAATTTATCGTCAGTACGGAAGTTTATGCGAATTACAATCCCGAAATGAAGGGCGTTTATATGTTCGTGCCGGGCTTGATTACTATTATTCTAATGCTCGTATCGGCACTGATGACTTCGATTTCAATCACGAAAGAGAAGGAAACCGGTTCGATGGAGATATTATTAGCTTCGCCGATGAATCCATACTTAGTGATTGTATCAAAAATTATTCCGTATATGCTGTTATCATTCATAGATGCAATTATTATTATGTTGCTCGGAGTGTTTGTGTTCTCCGTTCCGATTAATGGAAGCGTTGTGCTATTGATGAGCGAATGTTTGCTGTTTATCAGCACCGCCTTATCATTGGGTATATTTATTTCCACTAAAACCAATAGCCAGCAGACTGCACTAATGATTTCGTTAGTAGGACTAATGATGCCGACGATATTATTGTCAGGATTCGTGTTTCCGATTGATAATATGCCGCAATGGCTGCAATATCTTACGATTCTGAATCCCGGACGCTGGTTCATGATAATCGTGCGTGGAATAATGCTGAAAGGCGATTCACTTGCAATAATATGGAAGGAAACGTTGATACTCGGCGGTTTTACTACGGCATTACTACTTCTAAGCATTAAGAACTTTAAATTGAGGTTAGAATAAATGAGAAATATACTGATTATATTAGAGAAAGAATTCAAACAAATATTTCGCAATCGCTCAATGCTTCCGATAATATTCGTAATGCCGTTTCTGCAATTGATGATATTAGCTCCGGCGGTGAATTTAGAAGTAAAGAATTTGAAGCTTCATATTATTGACAATGATAAAAGCAGCACTTCCCGATTATTAGTTTCAAAACTATTGGCTGACGATAATTTCGCATTCACGGGCGATGACCCAAGGATAAAGAATGCCGAAATTGCTATGAAGGAAGATAAAAATGATATTATTATCCAAATCCCGAGTAACTTTGAAAAGGATTTAGTCCGCAATGGCAATAATCAATTGCGTATTATTACAAATGCTATAGACGCATCAAAAGCAGGAATGTCGATTAACTATGCGTCGAACATCATTAAAGATTTTAACAAAGAAATTGCCGAGAACTTAGGCATCAGAACTAATATTACTTTAGCGAATCCGCAGAGCAAAAGCGTAATTGTGAATGAGGAATATTGGTATAATCCCGAATTGAAATATACCTATTACATGGTGCCGGGAATACTCGGCTTGTTAGTTACGATTATTGGCGGATTCCTATCCGGAATGAATGTAGTACGAGAAGTCGAGATCGGCACAATTGAGCAATTAAACGTAACGCCTATCAAGAAGTATGAGTTCATTATCGGCAAGCTAATGCCGCTTTGGTTTATCGCTATGTTTGATTTTATCGCAGGTTCTGTATTTGCGATTTATTATTTTGACTTGCCATTTGTAGGTAAATTTTATGTGTTAATTGCTTTCGTAGCTATTTTCCTGCTTGCTATACTGGGATTAGGATTATTGATAGCTACTATGACTGCAACGCAACAGCAGGCAATGTTTATCACTTGGTTCTTTATGGTTCTGTTTATATTGTTGAGCGGATTATTTACGCCGATAGAGAATATGCCGGACTGGACGCAAGTGCTTACCCGATTCAATCCAATCAGATACTTAGTCGAGGTTCTTAGAATGGTGATGCTGAAGGGTTCGAGCTTCTCGGACATCAGTCCGCAAATATATGCCATGATTGCCTTCGCTATCGGTATTAATACCTTAGCTGTGATTAAATACAAAAAGACGAATTAAATTATTTCGCAAACCTTCGGACAAATTATAATACTGTCCGAAGGTAATTTATTTTCTTTCTTGTCATTCCTGTGGAACGAGTCTTCGAGTGGATACAGGAATCTATTCTTAGGGTTCAGCGTAGCTAATCTAAGGCTTTGAGATTTAGTAATGTTCTGTCTCTGTTAATGGTGTTGTTTGAGATTCCGGTATTTACTCGAAGACTCATAAAACCGGAATGACAAAACCATTTCTACAACAGCACCACATCTAAAAGCTATTTC
>CAZIIZ010000458.1:0-3277 GCA_964539225.1 uncultured Hyphomicrobiales bacterium
GGGGAGAAATCTCAGTTTATTTTTACAGCTAATGAAATATCCTCTAATGGTGGAGTTGCTGGCATTGTTAATTCGCTAAGTTTTAAACTTACTGAGAACATGGCAACATCTAATACTTTGACAAATTTTTCTGTAAAATTGCAAAATACAACATTAAGCACTTTTTCTTCATTTGTTTCAGGTGGATGGACAACTGCTTATGACGGAGCATTTACTTTATCAACAGCTCCGTGTTGGATTCCTATTCCGTTCACAACCCCGTTTATGTGGGATGGCACTTCTAATTTATTAGTTGAAGTATGTTGGGCAATTGGTACTACTACGCGAGGTGGTAATACTTCATTTGAATATACGCCTACAACTAATGAATTATTTAGAACTCAATCGGAAAATAATAGACCTTCCTGTAGTGATATTATTGGAGAAGGGGCTAACTCAAATAATAGACCAAATGTGTTATTTGAGCTTATTCCTGCTAACTTACCATATTTGATTTCAACTCCGTCTAATTGGGCTTACGGATATGTAGGAACTGGTGCAGTATCACCAATAAAAACATTTTTGATTAATGGAGATAACTTAAACCCTGCTGAGGGAGATTTAACAATAACTCTTCCAGAAATACCAGCTTTCCAAGTTTCGCTTGATGCTGGAGAAACATGGCTAACTGAACAAGGTACTATTCCTTATGTAGGTAATCCAATTGCTACTCCTATTTCGCTAAAGATAAGATTTGTTCCAACTACAGAATTGTATTACAAAGATTCAGTAATTATAAATGGTGGTTCGGCTACTTCCAAAATAATATTAAGTGCGACTTCCATATCGCAGTATTGTAACCCTGGAAATTATGAGTACGGAGCTGACATCGCAAGAATTACAGTCGGCTCATTTACCTATTCATCGCAAGCCATTAGTCCTGTATTATCAAATGAAGAATCTAACCAAAGTTATAATGATTATAGAGATTCTGTTTCAGCTGTGGTGGCTAAAGCTGGTACAGCGATTCCGTATTCGCTAAATATTATAAATGATAATGATTGGCCTAATTCGTATTATATGAAGGTTTATGTTGATTTGAATAGAGATGCATTTCTTGACCCTATAACTGAATTAGTCGATTCATTATCTATACCTACACCTTGGCCATCGGATGGTGTGATAAACGGAATATTGAATATTCCACCAAATACTATTGTTGGTCAAAATACACTAATAAGATTTGTGTTGGTTGACCAAGCGAATGCTACACCTTGTAATATGGGTTCTACGGAGTCTAATAGAGAAGTTGAGGATTATTGGATTAATCTTACTACCCCAGATCCTTATATCTTCACTACTCCGAAGAAAATGAATTTGGGCTATGCAACTCCAACAACAATTTCCGGTAATGGTACTTTTAATGTTACAGCTGGTTCGTTAACTCCGGTTGCCGGAAATTTAACAGCGACAGTTACAGATAATTTTCAAATATCATTAAATGGTACTGATTGGTCAAATACAGCTACTATTTCATATTCAAGTGGTTCGTTGATTTCTACATCTTTATATGTTCATTTTATATCTCCAGCTATCCCGGCAGATGTTACAGGAACTATTACTTTTAACGGTGGAGGTGTAAGCAATCATATAGTGAATTTAAGTGCCTCCGGTAATACTCAATATTGTAATACCGGATTTGCTTCGGGGAATGCAATTGATATAGCTAATATTTCAGTTTCTAATTTGCAGAATTATGGAATTTCTTCTATGCCAGCTATTTCAAATCCTTTGGCAACGGGTACATATACGAATAATTTCTCAGTTGCTCCTATTGTTGAATTAAGAGCAGGAGTACCATACCAATTTACAGCTAATATTATTTCTTCTTATGAGTACGCTCCTAATGCTACTTTAAAAGTATATATTGACTATAATGGTAATGGAATATTTACTGATGAGAATGAATTAGTATTCAATGCTTCATGTGTTTCTCCCAATGATATTACTACTCCTTTTACTGTAACAGGAGAATTTATGGTACCTGGAGATTTAGTACCGACTAACGTAGATGGAGCTTTCCCAAGAATGCGCATAATACTATCTACTAATAGTGGAGTTGAACCTTGTACTGTAGAAACTTCACTATATACTTATGGCGAAGTAGAAGACTATAAAGTACAAATTCTTCCGGCTTTGCCAATGACTTACTCTTCGACTACGACTACTCAAGTAGGTAAAGAAATAGTTGGTGCAGGATATCAAAATCAAAGAATATTATGCGTAAATATATATGCGAATAATGCTTTGAATCCGTTAACTGTGAATCAATTAGTATTTAATACTAATGGTACTATTCCTACTTCGACTATAGCAAATGCTAAAATATTCTCTACCGGTAATTCCGCTACATTTACTACTGTAACTCAAATTGGTGAAGCAATTGAAAGTCCAGACGGAGAAATGTCTTTTGTGCTTGCTAGCCCGCAAACATTATTGCCAGGTAAAAATTATTATTGGTTAACGTATAGTGTAGCTACTGATGCAAGTTTAGAGGCTGTATTAGATGCTGAATTAACAGGACTTTACGTAAGCGATACTCCAGAAGTAAATAAAATTGTTACTCCACAGTCTCCAAATGGGTTTAGCTTAGTAAATAGAATGAAATTCGACGGATTGTTCCCAATAGCTACTACAGAATTCCCAATGGAAGGCTGGACAAGTATTGCAACATTGGGATTAGCTAATTGGAGAACGGTTGAAAGTGGCAGCTATCCTACTAATGCCCCACATTCTGCTCCGGCATTAGCCGAATTTAATTCCAGAAATTTCGACGTGGAAAATAAAGCAGCATTAATTTCTCCTGTGTTTGCTATGAATGGCGAATCCGAACCAACTACAATATCGTTATGGTTATATCGACACGAAAATTATCCTGATGCCGTTGGTTCTACTTTTAAAGTATATATTAACACTGCACCAAATACAACAGATGCAACTGTACTTAATGTAGATGGCTATGAAAATGCGACTGAAATAAATGTTTTATATAATGTAGGTACTGTCGCAGAAACAGAAATAGGATGGCATCAATATACTTATCAAATTCCTGTGGGATTTACCGGAGCAACAAATTATTTACTATTTGAAGGTATTTCTGATTCTTATAATAATATACATCTTGACGATATTAAGTTCGGTGAAGATGCCTTTATGAAAATTACATCGGTTGATACTTTGGGCACTGGTATGAATTCGTTCACAATCGGAACTCAAAACAACTTAGTAAATGGATTCA
>CAZIIZ010000459.1:0-3277 GCA_964539225.1 uncultured Hyphomicrobiales bacterium
AAGCATTCCGTACATCCGATATTGATAAATTTCTCGGTTTCTTGAGCGAAAGCGTAAGCAGTAAGAGCTATTATTGGTACATCGGGTCTGAGCAATCTGATATGATGAGTAGCTTCTATACCGTCCATCACCGGCATTTTAATATCCATCAGTACAAAGCTTATATCCAGATCATTCTTGATATAATTCACCGCTTCTAAACCATTTTCGGCATATATTAATTCGCAATTCAATTTCTTTAGAACGTTTTTTAGATATAAATAATTAGTCCAATTGTCCTCAGCTACTAAAACTTTGATTTTTTTGCCTGTTTTAATGGCAGGTGTTTTGCTGATTTTCTTTTCAACGGATTGAGAAATATTTAGTTTGATGGTAAAGAAAAATGTTGAGCCGCTATTAACTTCTGATTCAAGCCATATATTGCCGTTTAATAATTCCACCAACCCTTTGCAAATTGCCAGTCCCAATCCTGAGCCTTCGTAACCACGCGAAATCGAAGAATCTACTTGCGTAAAACGTTCGAAAATGATTTCGTGCTTGTCGTCGGATATTCCGATTCCTGTGTCTTTTACAAAAAAATGCAAATCATTATCGTTCGCTTTATAACCGAAATCAATCCTACCAGAGTTTGTAAATTTTATAGCATTACTGATTAAATTAATCAATATCTGATTTAATTTATTTTCGTCGCAATCGATTGTGATGTTTGTACTATCGGAGGAATTAATATAGTTCAGCTCTAATCCTTTTTCGATCGCCGAAGGATAGAAGAAAGAATATAAATCTTCAAGTAGAGAATTAATTGAAAAAGTTTTAGGAGTGATTTGAACTTGTCCGGTTTCGATAATCGAAAGATCTATTACATTATTAATGGTTTCAAGCAACCTATTTCCGCTCTGATGAATAATTTTCGAGTATTCACTTTTTTCTTCTGCTGAGATTTCTTCCTCAGCAAGTAAATTAGAGAAACCAAGAATACCATTTAATGGAGTTCTGATTTCGTGCGACATGTTTTGCAAAAATGCTGTTTTAAGTTTGTCATTTTCTTCAGCTTTTGATTTCTCAATTTCTAAGTTGTAATTAGTCTGCCGCAGTACTTCGTTTAACTGCATGTATTCTTCGTATTGAGCTTCTAATTCTTGGTTTTGCTGCCTTAGTAATTCTTCCCATTCCTTGCGTTTGGTAATATCGGTCATTATTCCATTAAATATTTTATCGTCGCCCTTTTTCATAGGACGAGCTAAGAATTGACACCACTTAACTCCTTTGTTGGTAATTAAACGGTATTCGGCATTGAACTCAGCGAAAATTTCAACTGTACTTTTTGCATCTGCCAAAAATATTTTTTTATCTTCGGGATGAATATACTCCTCTAACTTCCAATCAATTGATGTTGGCTCATCTGAAAATCCAAATATTTCTACAGACTTCGGGCTAATGTACGAAAATCCATAAGTCCTATCTGGGCGAATATAGAATTGGAAAACAACTCCAGGAATATTTTTAACCATTTCATTGAAAACTCGTTCGCTTAATTCTGCTTTCTCTTTTGCCAAAATTAAATTTTCTTGAGTCTTATGCAAGGTCGTAATATCTCTGCCGATCACAGCCAAACCTTTTCTATCGCCATTATTATCAAACACAGGAATTTTATAAGCTTCATACACGCTTACATCGCCGTTCAGTCTTGGAATTATTTCAATACATTTTGAAATTGTCTTTTTTTGCCAAGCATTTTCGTCGGTTTCCATACATGCAACAAAAGCTTCCTTATACATGGGATTAGTATATTCTGATAATTCCAAATCGGTTTTGCCGAAATAATCCACTCCGGTTAAGCAAAATAAATCTAAGTCGGCATCATTCGCTAAAAGCCATCTTCCTTCGCCGTCTTTGTAGCATACAATATCCGGAATAGAATTGATAAATGCGAACAGTCGCTGTTCGCTAATTTCGGCTTTGTCTTTAGCGGATTGCAATTCTTCATTGCTTTGTTTAAGAATGTTTTCAGCATTTATGCGTTCGGCTTTGCCTTGCTCAACAACTGATTTGAGATGTTCATTCTCTTGATTTATCCTATGCAATTCTTGCAAAAGCTCTTCTTTGGAGTAATTATGATAGTTCATCATTATTTCTATTTATTTATATAAACCACAAAACCTATTGAATACTAAAGTTATTATTATTAGCTATAACTAATAATAATTTACAAAAATAAGAAAAAACGAATAATTATTATCCTTTTTTTGAATTAATGGAAAATTTATACTTGTTCTAACTCTTTGTTAATTCGGAGAATACAGAATTTAACATTCATTATTCGTTTAAATACTTGCTTTGTCGTTGCTTATGAATAGTATTCAGTGTAAACAAGAAAGAATATTTTTTGAAGGATAAATTTAAGGCAAAGATAATTTCTTCTATCTTATTCGCTCGAGTTTTTACATAATCTAATGCTTTTAAAACTTTTTTAGTTAGTAATATGCTTGGAAACGCTAAATAGTGCTTGAAAGTATTGAAATTTTTCCGTAATTTTACGTTGTAAATAAGTTTAAAACAAATAACTCATTATTGATACCAATTGGTGTCCTATAGTGATATAGTTGTATAAAAATATTATTCATATATTTTTATAAAAATGACACATAATAAAATACTTTCAATTGTAATTCCAGCTTATAATGAAGCAAATACAATAGTAACGCTCTTGAATAAGGTAGCTTCAGTTGATTTAATTGATAACATTGTAAAAGAGATTATTATCGTTAATGATTGCTCGGTGGACAATACCGAAGCAATAATTTACGACTTCATCAACCGTAATCCAAATCATAAAATAAAATATCAAAAACACGACAAGAATCAAGGTAAAGGTGCCGCTATCGCATCAGGAATACAATTAGCGACAGGTGATTATCTAATAATTCAAGATGCAGATTTGGAGTATAATCCCGAAGAATTTAATATATTATTGAAGCCGATGACTGAAAATTTTGCAGATGTAGTTTATGGTTCTAGATTTATGGGAGGAAAACCTCACAGAATATTATTCTTTTGGCATACGATAGGTAATAAATTTCTAACTTTACTCAGCAACATGTTCACAAATTTGAATCTTACGGACATGGAAACTTGCTATAAACTTTTCAGAACCGAAATAATCAAAGCCATAGTAATAAAAGAAAAAAGATTCGGATTTGAACCCGAGATAACAGCCAAAATTTCTAGAATAAAAGACATTCGAATTTATGAAGTCGGAATCTCATACTATGGCAGG
>CAZIIZ010000460.1:0-3272 GCA_964539225.1 uncultured Hyphomicrobiales bacterium
ATAAAGGTTTATGCTGGGCTTCTTCTTCTAAAGAAAATGCAGAAAAAGTGATGAAACAAGGTCTGACAGCACCGAATAAAGACTTGATTAATAAAGAGTTTATATTCGATTTTACATTCGAAACTCGTACAATGGATCAAAATGGATATGTTAAATCTTCTACAGAGTGGATTGCGAAATCTACTACTTTAGGCGAAAATCAAATCGTACTTGAGCCTTGGATTGGTTTCTGGATATTGTCATTGGTAATATCAATAGCTTTGACTACATTTATTACGATGTTTATGCCTACTTCACTCGGCTTTATGGCTGTATTGTTCGATAGACAGATTGATAACACTAAAGCAAAAATCCGTTTACAAACCGGTTTCTCGGATGATATTGTTGATTTATTGACAATGCCAGACGATAAATTATCTGCAATTGATGCAAATAACGTTGAAACTGCTTTTAGAACAGTTTGGAATAGAACTGAAGGCGAAGCTACTTCTACCGGTAAAAATGCTTTAGATTTCGATGATGTATTCGTTGATGGTGTGGACTTGGTACACTTCCGTGATATTCATTTATCATCTCGTATCAAAGAATTCTTCTCGGAATTCGTGTTGAAAGAAATTGAAGATACTAAAAATGGTTTACTTTGGAGAAGAAATCACATATTAGTGATGAAGGGCTTAAGACTTTATATGTCCCATCACTTTACTGAGAAATATTCTAACAATGTAACTGGTCTTGCTTATGGTGGTGCTGCGATTCTTATCGTTACTGTAGGTATCCGTGGTTTGAAATTCATTCCTGCGGCTAAACCTTCACTTATCTTATTTGCAACATTCCTTGAATTCACGATGCTTTCTTTAATGGCATTCACTCTTATCTATACTGAAGAAGAAGAACGTATGGACAAGATGTTGAAGAAAATGGAAGACGGCAGCAGAAGTTCTCTTGAAGCATTAAGAGCTCAACAGCACGATATTCACCAATTAGCGAATGTCTTGATTGGTCAATCTGCAGAAATTATCAAACAAAGAGTTGAATCTGCAATCACTCAATATATGACAAGTGATGACAATATTAAAAAAGTAGTTGCTGAAGAAATTAGTGAAAAAATCTTGCACGGTATGAGGGAAGCATTCTCCGGACCGATTCCAGTCAAAAAATAATTTACTTCTAATTCTACAAAGAATCATTAAATGTCCGTTATTAGTCATAATAACGGACATTTCTGTTATATTTTATAATATTATATTGTGGAATATCGAAAAGTCTTTTATTATTAATCAAATTGTATTAAGTTTGTAGCCTAGGAAATTAATAAATAAGTAGGTATAAATACTGTATGTTATCAATTGAAGAAATACAAAAGTATGATAGTGCGGATATGTTTTTCGTGCTTAAATCATTCCCCGAACAGTTAGCAAAAGCTGTCGAAATCGCTAAAGATTTCAAAGGATTTCCATCTGCCAAACCTGCATCGCAGGATATTGTAGTAATTGGTATGGGCGGTTCTGCTATCGGTGGAGACTTGTTACGCAATTTTATGTCCTATTCTGATATAAAAAACAAAGTCAAAGTTACGGTTTGTCGCGACTATGAAATTCCACATTTCGTTGACGATAAGACTAATATTATTTGCAGTAGCTATTCTGGCAATACTGAAGAAACTATTTCAGCTGCCAAAGCCGCTTTACAAATTACTAAACGAATAGTTTGCATTACTACAGGCGGCGAATTGTTAGAATTCGCAAAAGCTAATGAATTACCATTCGTACTGATTCCGGGCGGATTACAGCCTCGCTGTGCGGTCGGATATTCTATCATACCAATGCTCTTCACAGTCATCAATAGTGGCTTTGTAACCAAAGCAGAGGCTAAAAAAGCTATTAATTCGATAGATTCCGCCTTGGCAATGTCGAAAGAGCTATCAGAAGATTTCTCGCAGCACAATGAGCCGAATATAGCCACTACGATTGCTGATATGTTGAAGAATTCTATACCGCTGATTTATTCATCGGATAAGTTCTATGCGGCAAATCTTAGATGGAGATGTCAGATCCAAGAGAACTGCAAATCTATAGTATTTGGAAACGTGTTGCCAGAAATGAACCACAACGAAATCAATAGTTTTGATTTGCCTGCTGATTTGATTGAAAGAATCTCAATGGTAATCTTTAATGATGAAAGCGACCATCCGAGAACTAAAATCAGATTCGAAGCAGTCAAAGAAGTGCTGGAAGAAAAAGTGGAAACAATCATCGAAATCACTGCATCTTCAGATGATTATTTTACAAAGGTAATTGAATATCTTTACCTCGGCGATTGGGTTAGTTACTATATGGCTATACTTCAGGAAATCGACCCGACCCCGATACCGCTGATAAATAAGTTGAAGGCAATATTAGCAGATGCTAAATAAAAGTCCTTTCAAAAATATAATAAAATAATAATTTGGATTTACGGAGACAATTTCGTAAATTTGTATACTTTTTATAAGTATATATTAGAAGAAGAAACAATGGCAGTACCAAGAAAACGTTCGAGAAGGGCTAAATACATTACATTGTATTCTCCTTTCTTGATGAGAGAAACTAAACACGAGCTAATCGGTGAGCCTATCGAAAGCGAAAAAGGCAGACACCAATGGGCAAGATGCACTAGAAGTCGCCACTCACAATTGATTAACTTAGATATTATCGAAGCAGAGCAGGATAAATCTAAAGCCGTAGTTCCGGTTTCAAGAGAGGACGAAAAGAAATACAGCCCGAAAGAGCAATACCAAGTCGGAGACGTTGTGTATCATTCTGTTTGGGAAGATGTAGGAATCGTAAAAGCTAAAGAAGTAACCTCTACTGGCGGACGAGCTATCGTCGTTCAGTTTGAGAAACTTGGCGAAAAGAAATTGATTGAAAATTTACAACAATAAATTATTTTGAAAGGTGATCTAAAGTGATTGGTGTTACTATCCAAAACAATGAAAGCATCGACCGTGCTTTAAAGAGGTTCAAGAAAAAATACGAACGTAGCGGAGTGCTTCGCGAATTCAAAAAAAGAACTGCTTTTATGAAGCCATCGGTTGAAAAAAGATTAGCGAGATTAAAAGCTGCTCGCAGACAGCAAAAAGCTTCTCAAGAAATGGATTAATCTGTTTCTATAAATTAGACGCAAAAAAGGAAATATCTTTAGTGATGTTTCCTTTTTTTTTATTTGGTAGTATAAACACATTAAATTACGATATTATCAAGTAGTTAATTCCAAAGCCGATATTAGATTAAGAG
>CAZIIZ010000461.1:0-3272 GCA_964539225.1 uncultured Hyphomicrobiales bacterium
GATTAGCTACGCTGAACTCTAAGAAGAGTTTCCTGTATCCGCTCGAAGACTCGCTACGCAGGAATGACAAGTCGGCAGCAATATTAAAGATGTGTATAATGGACAGGTCATTAGGAGAGTAGCAAAGTATCCAATAATACCCGTGAGAATAGATTAGCTACCCTGAATAGTAAGAACGATTTCTTCACTTCTATCAGCATGACGAATTCGAATTTTAGTGAAAGCGATATTTGTCATTTCAGTTTAGTGAAAACGTTGTTTTCTTTATAACCTCAGCATGACGATTTTGATAAATATAATACTTATGAGACAGCCCAATTTTAATAAGTCAATGAACTATATTTGCAAAACTTTGCTGTTTGTATGAATGTAATTTCGTATTTGGTATTGATAAAAAGCAGTTAAAATGCAAATTAGTTGTAGAATTATTCGGGTAAAATACTGCAATAATTGATATAATTCGTTGGTACAAACATTATTTAAAATTTCGATTTTAATTTGGAATAATCTTAGCATAATCTTAGCAATAAATTTGATGTAAAACCGTTTGATGGGTAATTAAACGTCAGAATCAAGGAACAGCCCGTTCGGGCATTGGAGAGATACCATATATGGGAAACAGGAAAGTATTAGTAGTAGAAGATGAAAGCTTAATTGCGAGAGCTTTGACCAAAATTCTAAATAAATTTAATTATGATATAATCGGTATTGCGAACGATTCAGATGCTGCTTTGAGGCTGTTGAGCGAAACGAAGCCGGATATTATCTTAATGGATATTAGAATAGACGGGAAATTAGACGGTATTCAAACGGCAGAATTAATTATTGCAAATTACGACATTCCTATAGTGTATATGTCGTCTTTAGACGATCAAAAGACTATAGACCGAGCCAAACAGACCCAACCATTTGGCTATGTTACCAAACCTTTTGAAGAAAAAGATATTAAGATTGCTTTGGAAATGAGCTTGTTCCAATACGATATGGAGAAGAAACTCAGACAAAGCGAAGCTCGGTATCGTTCCGTAGTTACTTCGCTGAACGAAGGAATTTTACTACTGAATTCGGATTTCATCATCGAAACCTGTAATCCGGCAGCCGAAACAATTATCGGAGAGAAAGCCGATGAACTGATTGGTCATAGTATCTTAGAAAAAAAATGGGAATTGTTTTCTTCGCACGATAAGGTCATTGATATTCGAGACTTTATTGCCAACGGCTCAATCTTGACCTCTAAACCTCGGCACGATATCCAATTAAAATATAAAAATCAATCTGGGCAGTTTTTGTTTCTTACTGTTAATTTCGAACCCGTATGCGAAGCATCAGGCTCAAAATTAGAAGTAAAATCATTAGTTTGCTCATTTAAAGATATAACAGCACAAAAAGATGCTGAAGATGCTTATAAAGCGATAGTTGACAATTCGATACAAGGATTAATCGTATTCCAAGACGAAAAAATAGTTTTCGTTAATAATACAGTGGAGAATATCTTAGGATATAAACCGGATCATTTTGTCAACTTCACTTACGAAGATTTACTGGCAATGACAGACGAGAAAGATTCTGAGACTTTACAGAATATTTTTAAAATAGAATTTGTCAAAGATAAACCAATCCGTCAGATAATGACTATCCGCAAGGCGGATGGCGAATATACTTGGCTCGAGACATACTCATCTCGGTTTAAATTACGAGGCAAAGACGCATTACAAATTGTATTCATAGATATTAGCGAAAAGAAAGCCGCCGAGCAAATGCTTATCGACAGCGAAGAACGTTTCCGTTCTCTGTTCCATAATTCTTATGACGGTATAGCACTTACTGATGAAACCGGCTCAATCACTGAGTGGAATTCTGCAATGGAAAAAATCACCGGAATTACTAATGAAGTAGTTCACGGTATGAAGATTTGGGAAATGCAGGTTATGTTTAGTCAGGCTCCTGTCAATATTGATCGCCAGAGAATCATGAAGAATACTTATGAAGTATTCTTTAAAACGGGCAAAGCTCCTTGGCTGAATACACTTATTGAATTCAACCTACAAAAGCATACAGGCGAAGTGATTTCTGTCCAACAAGTAAGCTTTAAAATCAAAACGAGAACAGGATTTATCATTTGCTCTATGAATAGAGATATTAGTGAATTAATGCAAACTCGTAAAGCTCAATTAGAAAGCGAAAATCGTCTCCGATTAGCTATGGAAGCTGTAAATGATGCTCTGTGGGATGTCAATCCTATTAATGAAAGTATCCTTTATCTCAGTCCTAAATGGTTTACAATGTTAGGATATTCTGCTGAGGAATTCTCTCATAATTACGAAACATTCTTCCGGTTTATTCATCCGGATGATCTTGATAAATTTAGAGACAAAATTGAGCGAATCACTAACGGCACAGAAACTGCAATTAGAATTGAATTCAGAATGTTGACCGCAAGCAAAAGATACAAATGGGTTTTAGCTCGCGGGAAATCATTAAGCTTTGATGCTCAAGGCAAAGTAAATAGACTGATTGGTACTAATATTGATATAGATGAACGCAAAAAAATGGAATTTGCGATTAAGGAAAATGAACATACAATTCGTACATTGCTAGATGCTACTAATGAACCAATCGGACTGTTTTCCGCAGAAGGCAGGATAATGGCAATAAATAATGCTTCGGCAAAAGCATTAGATAAGACTGTGAGCGAACTTTTAGGCAGAAACTATTTCGATTTTCTACCTGCCTCTAGTACTGAATTGCACAAAAAAGTAGTTGCCAAAGTAATCAATACCGGTATGCACAGCACGTTTATCGAAACAAATAATAATACAAGCATCGAACATTCAATCTATCCAATATTGGATGCGAAGAAAAAAGTGAGCGGAGTAGCTGCTTATTCTAAAGACTTGACTCATATATTCGAGACTCAAAATCAATTGCGTCAAAGCGAAGAAAGATATAGATTATTATTCGAGGAAACTCCGATTTCGCATTGGTTAATTGATTTATCCGAAGTAAAAGAATTTTTAGACAAAATGAAGCATATCGGCATCGACGACTTCGAGACTTTTATCGACTCTTTGCACTTCGACGAAGCCAATGAATTCCTAAATGTCAAAATGATAGATGTTAATAATTATTCTTTAGAATTATTCGAAGCCGACAGTAAGCAGCAGTTCTTCGACGAATTCTGTAATCTATTTTTATCGGACACATTTACTTCATTGAAAAAATTATTTGTTAAATTATTCGAAGGTAGTACTCGATTCGAAGGCGAAAACGTG
>CAZIIZ010000462.1:0-3258 GCA_964539225.1 uncultured Hyphomicrobiales bacterium
CAAACTAAATTCGCTATTGTTAGTTATATCGTTTAAGTCGCCGCCGATACGCCAAGCGACGTTATCGAACAACCTTCCTGACACTTTTATTCTAGCGTCTTGCCAGTTATTCGTATTACCCATATCAATTTCTGCACTTTCTATATTGCCTGTTCCGGCGAGCATTTCTGTCATTGTTTTAGAGAATGCTGCAGAAATTCCGCTCATGCCGAGACTACCGAAGTCCGAACCTCCGGCTGATGCACCAGATTCCATTTCTGCTTTTGTTCTGCCGAGAATTATTAAATATAAAGCGTCTTGGCTGATTTGAGTGGAATCGCCTTTTGCATTCTCGCCGTCCATTAAATAATCGAAACGAATAGACGGTAAATCCTTAGTACCGGTAATATATAGATAAACTTTGAATTCACGCAAACGTTCATTAATATAGCTTTTGCCATTATAGGTTGCTTTTAAATCTAAGTATGGATTGGTAACCGTTCCGAACGGGAAGCTGATTTTGCCTTCTGTGTCGAATTGCTTTCCATACGTTAGCTTAGAACCGTCGAGGAGTTGAATTTCTCCATTCATTTTAATATCAGATATAGAATTAAAGTTAAAATTGAGAGGAATACTCGAATTAGCTGTCCCGATTTTTGTAGCGAGCATACCCATAATTCCCAAGTCCATTTTCAGGCTTATTGGATTCAATATCCTAAAATTAATATTCATAGTGATATTATCACTAATGCTGGTATAAGTGGCTCGATCTATGGGAGTAGCTGTTATGTTGGTATCTTTTATGTTATTAGTTTCGGTGTATAGAGTGTCGCCGGAAGCATTGTCGATTACTTTATAAGTAATTTGGTTGTTGTTGTCTCTAGCCAATACTTTATAAATCATTCGAGATTGAGTAGAATAATTCGATTTTAATTGAGGCATAAATAGCGAACCATTTATTAAATTTACATCGCCAAAAATACTTAGATAACTCAAATTGCCTCTTACAGATAATGGAGCTGCTCCGGTCGAAACAAGTAGATTGCCATAAATCATAGGAAGAGCCTTCGCAGAACCCTGATTAAGTACCAAAAGTCCTTTTGATTTCATTTGGAAATTAAATTCATCAATATGGAAACCCGATAGATTAATCTTTCCTTCTAAATCAGCGGAACCGCCTCGATAATCTTCAGGATTGTTGTAAATTATACTTTCCTTTAGTTCTACGGTTTCATTGTTGAACATTACCTTGGCTTTGCCGTGATAATTCATATTATTTGCTTCGAGTATAAAATCAAATTTTGGAATATTGAGTTCGCCGCGATAATCTAATTTCTCAATATCATTGCCATCAATTGATAAATTCAAACCTAAATATCCGTTCAATTTGCTAATCGAAGGAATAAAGGGTGCAGCAATTGTTAAAGGCAATGAATCACTGCTCGCAGTAATGCTAATTGGTGCGGATTTGGGCATTCTTTCCTTCACGTCAAACACGGCTAAATCAATTGGGAATGATTTGATTTCGGTATGGAAGAAAGGTCTATTCGACGCACTGTCCGACAGCATTCCTTTGCCGGTAGCAATTTTATCGGCATAATCTAGATGGAATGCTAATCTGCCGGCTTTTTGCTTTTCGGCATATAGATTATCAGTTAATAGATCAATAGAATAACGAGGATTTTTCAAATCGCCATCGGCGATGGCATTGATAGTAGTAATTCTGCCTTCCACTATGTCTAAATAATTCATTCCAAATTTATTTAATATAGTATCTAAAGCACGCACATTCATTCCAACGATATTTATTTTTAAGCTGTCAAATTTTTCCATTGATACTTTGCCTTGAGCAGAAACGCTTGAGCCGTATTTATCCGCTATGTTCAGATTATTAATTGAAACAACTCCATTCTCTAATTTGAAATCAATCGGATCAGTATTATGTAAGTTCAAAATATTCATATAATTGAATGCAAACAAATCGCTATTCATCTGCATTGCAGTTTTATCGAATAGAATAGTACCGACATTATTGAATTTCATTTCGTCGTTCATATTCACATAACCCGAATATTTGATTCTGTCGTTATTCATATTAATATGAATTTCCGGATCTATCAATTTCAAATCGTTAATCTTAGCCAAGCCCTTCATTTGAGGCAAATTGAGTATGCAAGTGTCTAAATACCAAGTGGATTCATTTGCTTTAATATTAATTTCGCCGGAAATGTTAAAATCATTGATCAGCATATTAAAGAAATTTGATTCAAATTGGAATTTAGCAATATCAACTCTTTTCAATTTGATATTCGCTGAACGCTCTCGCACCAGTCCGGATAATTCGATATTAATATTTGAATAAAGCTTTTCATCGGTCAAGAAAGTATTTGCCACGGATAAGTCCTTGATTTCAGCTTTTAAATCAAATTCTGCCGGGATGAGAGGAGTATTAAATTTTTCCGGAATATAATTTATATCATTTAATTGCTCCATTTTGTTGAAGACTGACATGCCCCAGAATTGCCCTTGATGAGCTCCGAATGTAGCTAATGAAGCGACCGTAAATTTGCCTTGTAAATCTATATTTAAAATCTCTGATTCGATTTTGACAAATTTGTGATTAGTATCCGTGGTATTAACATTTATATCTAAAGTGAATGGCATCACAGATTTATCGTCGAACACGATGTCGTCGAAATTAATCAAAACATTGGTATTCATATTGTCAGGATTGAAGCTCATCCCTTTGATGTCGAATTGAGCTGATAAGTATTCCGGAGCTTCTTTATTCTCGATAATCGAAGCTAAATTTAGAGCTTTTGTTTTGAGCTTTATTTCATATTTAGGATTTTTCATATCGGAAATATCAAGGAATCCCGATAAATCCAATCTCGGTTCTTCAGTATAATATTTGGTAATAAACTCAGAATAATACTTTCTCGGCATTTCTAAATGCAAGGTGTCTATGTTCAGACGGCTATTGGCAATCTTTACATTTAGGTCGAGTTTATTAATTGTAAACTTTTGGAATTGAGAATTTATCAAGCCCAATTGCACTTCTGCATTCAATTTCTTTAAATCTGTTTCTACGCCTTTTACCGAAATCGAACCAGTTAAATTGCTGCTCAGGCTTGCATCGTTGGCAATTTTGGCGATATTAACGTTTTCGATATTTAGGTTCGCTGAGTATTGGAATTTGGGTGAAAATTTCAAATCGGCTTTGCCGTTGATATTGCCTAAATCACTGACGATTTTAATATCAGCATTTACTGCGGTAGT
>CAZIIZ010000463.1:0-3253 GCA_964539225.1 uncultured Hyphomicrobiales bacterium
GATTTGTTCGAAGACTCACAAAACCGGAATGACAGTATTCATCGGTATTGCCGAAGATGTGTATAATGGTTAGCACTATAAGGTTGCTGAGTTTTGCAAGTGTCTTAAAATGTAAAAATTTATTTGCTAATCTTCTGCAAAATTTCGTTCATCATCTCAATCTGCACTTTATGTATTTCTAATACTTCTTGCTGTTCGTTGATAATTAAGTGATCAATTTTCTCGTGCAACATTCTAATCTCTAACTCCGATTTGAGATTGACCATATAATCATTTTTAGCTCTTTCTCTATCTTTGTCTTCCTGACGATTCTGACTCATCATAATTACCGGAGCTTGGATAGCTGCTAAACTTGATAGAATCAAATTCAATAGAATGAATGGGTATGGATCGAAGCCTTTATTGGCAAACCAATATATATTAATCAGAATCCAAATAGCTAGAAATGCTCCAAAGGATATGATAAAAATCCAGCTTCCGCCGAAAGCCGCCACCTTATCTGCAATTCTCTGACCGAACGTAATGGGTAACTTATCCTCACCGTCGAGTTTGTCAGTCAGAGTGCTTCTATCTTTCAAAGAATCTAACACTGTTTTGTCTAAGTCAGTCAACTTGCCAATTTGCTTTGAAAGGAAATGCTCTATATACTTTTCGCGATATGAATTCAGTTCGTTGATGGATAAATACTTGTCGCTTGAGAAGTCTGGTTTATCTTTTTGAATTAATTCTAATATGGAAAGTCGTATAATTCGTCCAGAAATTCGATCGGTAATCGGAAATTCTTTATTTGAAATATCGCTACGGAAAGTTTTCATTTGTTTTCTTGATTAATTGAACATAATAAGTAATAGCAAATATATGGAATTTAGAATAGAAAACATACAATCATATTACTTTTTTAAGAATTAATTGAATTCCATGAAGAGCTAGATACTAAGACTTATAATAATACCAAACCATAGTTCATCAGAATTGATATTTCGGAAAGTAATTTATATTTAGAAATCCTATTTATTGAATTCTCGCCCTGAATCTTTAATTTATCATATAGCTCATTGTAATTCTTAAAACTTTGATTGGTATGGTACTGTTGACTATCTTTGATATTAGACGTGTTAATTATAGACCAAGCTCTGCGAACTTTCTCATCTTCATCAGCTAAAAATGCCCATTCCGAATCCGGACTATGATCCAATATTACAATATCCGCAGCTATAGTTTTAGCATGAGCTATAGCTAATGCGGGATTCTCAATTTCGTGTAAACTGAATTCAAATAGTACAATATCGCTTTTGATTTGAGTTTGATAAAAATCAGAATGAATAATGGTAAATTTCTCGTTCAATCCGCTTGCATTTAGTTTGATTCTTAATAATTGCAACGCTGCAGCATCGTTATCAATTGCAATCACTTGTTTAGCATTCCGCCCATATTCAATTAACTGACCTCCGCCAGCACCAACGCTGACAATTATTTTGTCTGTGAAGTCATAAAAGTCTAATAAATTATTGATTATTTGTTTTATATCTGTTGCCATAAATATACCAAAATTAAATTATCAAAAATATCAACGACAAGATTCCAAAGTTTTGCAATGGTCTAAATATTATAACTAATACGTTGATTTAGCAAGCGACTTTTGATAAGGGATTTTGGAAACTTTGTTCATTTCATAAGTAACAATTGTATCGTTATTTCGGCGAGCAGTCCACATCATTTTGTCGCCAAGGAAGGAAATATTCCAATTTTCGTAATTCCGCAATTTACCTTTTAAAGTGCTAAAGACATTCGTTAATAAATTACCGGTCAAGTAATACCTACCGCTAATGCTTGAATCTAAACTCAACACTGAATCAGAATTAAGAGAGTAATGAATATACCTTAGAGTATCCGCCTCTAATGAGTAAGCCCAAAAATGGGATATTGTATCGGTAGTATTGCCTGAAGTACATTTGCCGGACCAGATACCAATAATTTTGTTTGAATAATCATCACTAACTTTCGTGAGAGTATAAGTATTAGCTATCGTAGTGTCTAAAGATTGCACAGTGTAAACTAATTTTGAAGCATTTAATGTAAGAATTATCAATTTATAATTTCCAGCTAATGTGATATTCTGTTTATCCATTGAATAGGATTGATAATTATCAGTATTCCATTTAATTTTGGAATTAGACATCTGAAATGGAGCTTCTAAATGAAAAACATTATCAGTTCCAAATTCATACACACTACATTCATCGGTCATAACAGGTTCGGTATTTAAATCCATTAATATCCATTTGCCAATTAAATAATTTGTTGGTATAGGTTTGACTGAATCATCTGAACAAGAGCTAAATAGACTTAAAAAGGCTACGAAAGAAATCAATAGTAGTAGTTTCATATCAATATTTTCCTTAAATATTACGAAATATAGTTTGAATTTTAAAAATGCCATTAGAATAGGTAAATCCTTAATTGCATTGCAAAAATAAGTATTTTCTTAGGAATAATTTATACATAATTGTTATTTTGTAGTTATATATAAAAAAAAGGTCAAGAAATTAATCTCGACCTTTTTATGGAGTTTCAAATATTCAATTTGAAGATTATAGGTTAGTACCCCAAATTTCCAAACGTTTATCTTCGATATTGGCATCTTCGCGTAATTTAGAATACCACATATTGAAGCTAGTGCTTTGCGATTGTTTAGCTAATTCCAAATATTTTTCCATTGGAATCTCTTTAACGCCCGGAGCTTTAAAATCATTGCGAGCAGTTACTTGCATAATATAGTAAGCTCTTTCGCCACGAACAGGGGCAGACATTTTGTTCAATTCAAGCATAAATGTTTGTTGAGTGAAAGCGAAGTCTCTGCCGAATGTAGGCACAGTACCATTGTTTTTCACATTTTCAGCAGTTTTAATACCTAAAGTAGAATCTGCTTTCAATACAGATAAATCTCCACCTTTGGCTTGCAACTGAGCAAGCATTTGTTCAGCTTGAGCTTTCACCATATCTAATTTTTTAGTGCGTTTCAAAATCGCTGTAATATCTTCTTTTTTATCTTCTAAAGTAGCGATACCGGCTTTGCGTACGCCAACTATTTGAGCAACTACGTAGCCCATTGTTTTATCTTCCCATGGTCCAAATGCTTTTTGACCTTCTTGTTCGAAAGAAGCTAAAGCTGAATATGGAGAAGCGAAGCCAGGGATATTTCTATCTTTAGTAAAGAAAGGAGTTTCGTTAGCAATCTTTTTATCAGTAGTTA
>CAZIIZ010000464.1:0-3236 GCA_964539225.1 uncultured Hyphomicrobiales bacterium
TACGAACTCTCAATAAATGCTCTCGAATATAATAAGAAACATCATTAAATACAAAATAAATAGATGTTTTGTTCGTATAACCAGTGTTTATATGGAGTATTGCGTATGAGCGACGAGCAATTGCTATTATTTCGCAAAATCCTCAATATTCGTAATTATAGCGAAAGTACAATCCTTAGCTACAATAATTCTTTGATTCAATTCAATAAATGGAATTGTAATGAGCAGCCTCTTAATAAGGATTTGCTATTTAACTACGTTGAATATTCGAGAGCTTCGGATAGGTCGTACAGTTATATAAAGAATGCCATAATGGCTCTTAAGCTCTTTTCGGAATTAGTTCATGGAAAGGCTATCAAGAATGATTTCCTAAAAGGGATTAAACGCAAATCAACGCTGCCTGATGTACTTGGAATAGAAGAAGTAAAGAGAGTTCTTGATTCTATTGATAATATTAAGCACAAGGCTATTATTTCTCTGATTTATTCATGTGGGCTTCGGATTAGTGAATGTATCAATTTGAAAATTTCTGATATTGATTCCTCGAGAATGCTAATTAAAATTGTACAAGGCAAAGGAAAAAAAGACAGATATGTTCAGCTTTCCACAAAATTATTACTCCTATTGCGTGAATATTATAAAGAATACAAACCAAAGGAGCATGTATTCCAGGGACAATTTAAAGATGAATACTCAGCAAAAAGCATTCAGAATGTGCTAAAAAGGGCATTAATTAAGTGCAATATTACCAAACAAATTACTGTGCATTCTCTGCGTCATAGTTTTGCTACCCATTTGATTGAACAAGGCACGGACATTCGGATAATTCAGGAAATATTAGGACACAAAGACATCAGAACTACTCAGATATATACTCACATCTCTTCAGCAAGAATTTCAAAAGTAAATAATCCTTTTGATACTTTTTAACATCGTAATCCTTCAATTACTAAAGCATGTTCTATGGCAGGATTTATTGATGCGTGAGGGAGAGGCACTTTAAAAATAATTAACTCATGTAAAAATGCCGGATTGCTTGAATCTGAAATTATAGAAAAAGAAGCCGGCGTTATGGTGGCTCTTCATAAATCTGAAGCAACTACCAATCAAGTAGGTGGTTAAGACTTGATATTAACAAACAGACAGAAAGAAGTATTAGCGTTAATTGTAGAGAATCCGCTAATCTCAAGAAAGCAACTTACCGAAAAACTCTGAATCAATGAATCTGCTGTACAAAAACATACAGAGGTGTTAAAGAAAAAAGACATTATTGTACGAGACAGTGCAACAACCCGACAATGGATAATAAAGACTAAATAATGATATAATTTAGATTATGTAAACCAAGAAAGATTTATGTAAATATTTTTACTCCGTAAAACGTATGATTCACTCTAAGGCAGAACAGAAATAATTATTCTTCTTGTACTGAATTTACGAATATACTATGTTCTCCCCAAATATTTGATTGATACCATCATTAAAAGACGTTGAATCATCCAAATATAGAATTCTTAGATTTCTTCTTGCTCTTGAGCAAGCTACATATAAGAGATTTCTTGTGTTATTGAATTGCCGGATTTCATTTGAATCAGTTAATAGCGATGGATTTGATAGTATTCTAAAGAAATATGAAAATTTGTTAGGGTTCATTCTGCCAAAATTATTTTCCATAATGATAATAACGTTGTCATATTCTCTACCCTTAGTCCCATGGTAAGTATGATAAACAACGTCAGTATTTTGAGTTTCATTTATGAAATCATACCATCTCGTAAATTCATCAATCGAAATTTGCATAATGCTTTGAAGTTGTTTTTCGGCAGCGTTTATATCTTCGCTGTTTTCAGTATCAATATTTTGATATAAAGTATTAAATAATAAGCGATTGAAATTCTCGAATGAATATTCGTGTAATTTTACAAGTCGTTCAACAATCGACTTAAATAATACGGGACATTGTGATTCCTTGTATGTTTTGAAAATCGATTCTATATATTCTCCGATTGTAGAACCGGATAGTTTATGGAAGTAGCTTATAATATTTTTTAGCTCTGCAAAAGATAGTTCACTGTAATCAAACTCGACTATTAGTATCTTGATATTCGTCAGTAAGTAAGGATATTTATCGACAGTCAGTTTTTTTAGCAAATCATAGCTATTAAATATTTCATCCCCAATCCCCAATTTCCGTCTTCAATACCTCCGAAAAATCCCCATATCCGTTCGCATTTCTTGCTCTGCAACGGAAAAATGCAGTGCCGCCCTGCGGAGGAATATAATGAACCATGGTATCTGCACCGCTGTATGCTTCGCTCCATTTCGCCTCGTCCGGAGAATATTGCAGCTCGTACGAAGTCGCATTTTCTACTGCATCCCACACCGCAGTATTATGCTCTATCAAATATTTCAGTCCGGTCGGCGGCTTGAACCCTCCGGCGGATGGCGTGTAGATGATGTAGTCATTGTATTTGGCGGTATTTTTTTTGGCATAAACTCGCTTACCGATTTCGCAAAACTCCACGACAGATTTATAGAGTTCGTTGCCCTTCTCGATGCGGTCTTTGGTAACAAATTCGCGCTCGGACACCTTCAGGCTCAATTCATTTTTAGCAGCCTCAAATGCTTCATTCAAAGCCGCAAAATCGTCCAGCACTTGCTTCGTCAGTCCGAAATCCCCTAAATCAGGCAGAAATTCAGTCATTTGCTCATGCACTCTCCGAGCCACAGCCAGCAGCGTATCCTCGATAAATTGATTCATACCCTTGACGGTGAGCGAGGCTTCCTGCCACGAATTCTCGCCCCATTTGAGCTGACAGCGAGTAGCCATGTTGCGAATCTGTTCCTTCACAAGCTCCATCAGCGAATTTTTCTTCTCGGCTAATCCGGTAATATAGGCTAAAAGCACTCCATCCGAAGGAAACACTTCAAAAGCATCGCCGAGAGCTTTTAGAGCGGCAATTTTCGGAGCAGTAACCCCAAATATCGACAATTCAGATAAATCTCGAGTCAAATACATGCAGAGATTTGATGTGTACATACAGAGTTCCGGGTCTGTAATGTTGTAGTTTCTTTGTTCTTTTTCGATAGCCATTTCCTTGACCTCATTAGTTAATTTTTAAAACAATAAATTTGATTATTTAATATCATCTTTTGATATTTCAATATTATTCTCTTATCATTAAACACAGAAATTTCTATTATAAACTGAATATATTCAATATTAGACCACTTTA
>CAZIIZ010000465.1:0-3229 GCA_964539225.1 uncultured Hyphomicrobiales bacterium
TTGGTCGTTGCATTGTTGCATATAAGCTACAACGTTGATTTTATCTTTGCTGAAGTCTAAATCTTTTTTGGCTACGACGGGGATTTCAAATACTGAGTTTGCGTCTAAGTATTCAATATTCATCTCGAAAGCTTCATCATAATGCTTTTTAACTTTCGGCAATTTCATTTTGCCTTGGATAGCAATTGAAGTTTTTGGGTCTATTTTGATTACTGTCGCTTCCGGACCTAATCCATCGGCATCTGTAAACTTTTTGGTACTGTATGAATGCCAACCCTTTTCAAAGTCAACAGTTAGTTTTATCCAAAACTTATCTCCTGCTTTTGCAGTTAAAACTGAAGGCTGAGCATTTAATTTAAAGTGTTTATCGCTTGCAGCATTGCCATTAGGACTTAACAACACAAAACAAAGCGATAAAATAGACAATAACGTAAAACATCGGAAAACTTTACACATATACACCCCATAATACATAAAAATATAAATATTTAATTTCAATCTCAACAATTTGTACAAATTTACTTGTATAAATCGAGACTCACAAATTAAGAAAAATTTGTTAATATTTAAAGCAATATTATTAAATATCGTATAGTCTAATTGATTTTAAAGATAATTTCTGACCAATTGGACAATTCCAAATATTTCTCAATTACGTTATTCATAGATTCCATATTGATAGCGTTAATATGCTCGATTAATTCATCGGCATCTTGGTTGCGTCCGAGCATAAATTCGGATTTCGCAAGGTTTTGCATTCGAGAGGACAAACTCTCCATAGACATAATAGTACTAGCTTTTAATTGTTCTTTAGCTCTGGATAATTCTTTGTCCGTAATTTTATTAGCAATCAGTTTTTTGATTTCAGTTTCAATAATATTTTCTATACGAGCGATATTTTTGCGTTCGCTTCCGGCATAAACACTTAATACTCCCGAATCTGAAAAGAAATGTAGATTTGAGTAAACCGAGTAAACCATACCATATTTTTCACGAAGAGTAATATTCAATCGAGAACTCATTCCCTCGCCCAATATAAAATTTAAGGCAGTCATGGGGAATCGCTCTTCAGATGAATACGGACAAATTCGCTTACAATACAGTAAATGATTCTGGGCATAATCTTTATCTACTATAATTTTAGAAGGATTATAAACGCTCAATTCGGATTTGGGCTTAATTAATTCTTTATTGGCAATTTTTCCGAATCGCTTTTCAGCATATTTAACCAATAGATTATGAGGAATATCGCCTACGCACGACAATATCAAATTATTAGGCACAAAATACTGTGAATGAAACTTTGCGACATCCGTAGCGGAAATGTTTTGTACCGACTCTTCGCTTCCAATGATTGGATGAGCTAAATCTGAATTTGCGAATATGGCTTCATCTGCGAAATCCATAATCAATTCTTCGGGGTCGTCGTAGTAAGATTTGATTTCTTCAGTAATTATGGAGCGTTCCTTATTTACGTCTTTATCTACAAACACGGGTTCGATAGTAATATCAAATAATAAATTTAGTATTTTTTGAAAATTACCGGACAAAGCACGAACATAAAAACAAGTAATTTCTTTTGTGGTAAATGCGTTAGTATAAGCACCGAGCGATTCAAACTCTTCAGATATCTTTTTGGAGGTTTTATTCTTAGTACGTCTAAATACAGAATGCTCTACGAAATGAGCTAAACCGTCGCAATTTTGGAAATCATCTCTCGAACCGGCATCCACGCATACACCGAGCGAAAAAGATTTAGCTCCTGGGATTTGTTCGCTTATTATTCTCAATCCGTTTTCTAATACTGTCTTACTATACACTCTTTTTGCTACCTTATTTGAATCAATACTTCTGACGTAAAAACCACACTTCGAAATCTATTCACGTATTAACTTTGTTTTTCGTTTTAAAAAAATGAATAAAATTGCCAAATGTGGAAAAATTTATCAAGGAAAAGTCGTATTATTTTCGTATTTTTGTGTTCCTAAGAATGGATTATTAGATATTGTAAATATAAATATCTTAATATAATACTTTGGATTTGGTATAAATTATAATTTACGTTCATAAATATTCGGGAACGGGAATGGAAGAAAAATTCAAACAAGTTCTTTACAAACATCCAAAATTGACATACTTCGGATGGGGAGTGCCGGACGAGCTGAAGCTTTTTAGAGAAGGTAGAAAAGACGAAATCGAAGCAAAAAGATTAGAATTGCGCGAGCAATTATTTAATTCGTTTGATGAATTCGAGCGAGCTTATAACTTCTGCTCTCAATTGGAGAAGCTAACTAAAATCAATCCTAAGCATACTTCTTTTTCATACAAACAGCACGCTGAAGAATATGCCGGTGCAAAAGTATCAAATGGTGCATTTATAGCTGCGGCTATATCCGCTGGATTCAAAAAAAGAGTTGACGAGTTTAATCCTAATGTTTGGTTCAATATCAATGAACGCTCTTTGGTTAGACTTTTAAACAGCAAGTCTCCAGGTCAAAATAAAACTGAAGCAAATTAGATTTATTAGGACTATGTAAAGATTTATTGATAGTTTTTACACAATCTTAAATGCTAATAACTTTATAATTCAAGTGAGAATATTTATTTGTTCTCACTTTTTTTTGTTTTATTAGCGAAATATTATTATCTTTGCTCTTTGTGTTGTCTAACATTAGAATCTGGTACTGACTATGAGCAAGAAAAAGGAAGAAAAACAAAAAATCGAAAGTAAAGTTGACAAACCTAAGTCAACCGAGAAACTTAATTCTATGGGCAAACTTACTAATAAATTTTATGAAGAAGAATTGGTAAAATTGCAAACTGAGTTAGTTAAGCTACAGTATTGGGTGAAAGCTAAAGGACTGAAAGTTGTGATGATCTTCGAGGGAAGAGATGCCGCCGGTAAAGGTGGAGTAATAAAACGTATTACCGAACCATTAAATCCACGCGGATGTAGAGTAGTGGCTTTAGATAAACCTACCGAAAAGGAACAAACTCAATGGTATTTTCAACGCTATGTAGAGCATTTGCCTTCTGCTGGCGAAATTGTGATATTCGATCGTAGCTGGTACAATAGAGCCGGAGTTGAATATGTGATGGGATTCTGCGGCGATGAAGACCGTGATGAATTTATGCGTTCATGTCCGGAATTCGAGAGAATGTTGGTACGTTCGGGAATAATTCTTCTCAAATATTGGTTCTCAGTTAGCGAAGAAGAACAAGAACGCAG
>CAZIIZ010000466.1:0-488 GCA_964539225.1 uncultured Hyphomicrobiales bacterium
TTGATTCCCCACCGAACATAAAGTTCATCCAAAGCATTTTGAAATTATCAATATCGACAAACACGTCATCTTCTAATTCCAATTCACTTAAATCCTCGCCCTCATCTTCAGCACCTTGCACACTTCTATCGGTTTCGTACAAATTGCTGTATTGTCTATCGATGAAGTTAGGAGTAATTTTTACTTCTTGTTCATCTTCTTCGGGAGACAATCCGGCTAATGCTGATAATTCACCAGAACCGTTTCGTAATACGTTTAAAGCTTGCTTTTTGGTTTGATTGGGATTGTAGCTGCGAACAATTTTGTGTTTCGCTTTTTCTCTTTTTTTCTTTTTTTTCTTCGCAAAGGCTTCATCGGAAAGTCCGACGAACAATAGAGGCAGAATCATCAGCAGAATTATCCGGGTTGCTATTTTTTGTAATCTCACCATAATTCTCTTTCTTTAAGTTAAAAAAAATAGTTATTTATTTCTAAAAAAGTCATATTTT
>CAZIIZ010000466.1:498-3219 GCA_964539225.1 uncultured Hyphomicrobiales bacterium
ATCTTCGTAATGTGTATATTTTTTTACACTTTTTACTAACTGTCAGTTCTAATGACTTTTAAATATACGGACAATTTTACGAAATAAAAAATATTATTTTTATGTTTTTTGCACATTTAATAAATAATTAATACTTACGTACGTCGAAACCCTAATGTACATATTGATTTTTAAAGGAAATATTATGAATAATGACAATTTTAAAAATGAATTTTCGAATCGCACTTTTTGGAAGAAATTGAAGCTCAATTTGTCAGGATTAAGCAATTATACCATAGAAAAAGCTCTAACGTTATATTATGCTTTTCGAGACGACGATACTCCGAATTGGGCTAAGTCTGTTATAGCAGGTGCTTTGGGATATTTTATTTTCCCTTTAGATGCAATTCCAGATTTATTGCCTGTTTTAGGATATTCAGACGACTTAATGGTTCTGACTGCTGCTATCACAACTATTGGGTTTAACATCAAAGATCGCCATAGAGAAAAGGCAAAAGTAACGATTAAACACTGGTTCTATAATTTAAAGGACTAATTAATAATGCTTACTAAACGTATTAATATTCATACTAATATTAACGATGCCATAGAAATAGTAACAAGCGGTAATCCAATTGCATTCCCGACTGAAACAGTATTCGGAATCGGAGCAGATATATTTAATGAATCTGCTTGCAAAGAAATTTATAGAATTAAATCTCGAGATAATGAAAAGCCACTTTCCGCTCACGTTAGTTCAATTGAAATGGCTGAATCTGTTCTGGATAATCCTTCGGATATTTTCTATAAATTAGCGGAAAAGTTCTTACCGGGACCTTTGGCAATTATTGCTCGAAAGAAGATAACAGTTTCGGACATTATTACTTCCGGATACGATACAATTTCCATACGCTATCCATCTGATAAAATATGTTTAGAATTTATTTCAGCATTCGGCTCGCCTATTGCTGCTACTTCAGCCAATATCTCCGGCGAACCTGCTTTGATTAATTCTAACGATGTTTATTGGAAATTCAATGGTTGTCTGCACGGTATCATCGAAGGAATTTGCGAACTTGGGACTGAATCTACAATTATATCAATAGTCGATACACCAAAATTATTGAGGTTGGGTGCTATTGAAAAAGGTATTATTGAAGATTTCTTGAATATGAAATTATAGATATAAACAAAATATTTTTATGAAATTATTTCATTATATTGCGTTTTTTTAAAAACGACAGATTAGAACAATGCGAAATAAAGAAATCATTATATATACGGATGGTGCTTGCTTAGGCAATCCCGGAGCCGGCGGTTATGCTGCTGTATTAATGTCTGGCACCAGACGTAAGGAAATTTCGGCAGGATTTCGATTGACTACAAACAATCGTATGGAAATCATGGCTGTTATTTATGCTTTAAAGTCTCTTAAAAATCCAAGCGAATACGATATTACCATTTTCTCGGATTCAAATTTAGTAGTATCGGCATTCAATAGTAATTGGATCACTACTTGGAAGAAAAACAATTGGAGAAAAGCATCTAAAGAACCGGTAATCAATCCTGAATTATGGAAAGAATTAGATGAATTAGTACAGATATGTAATCCAAAATTCGTTCACGTAAAAGCCCACTGCGGTATTCCTGAAAATGAAAGATGCGATGTATTGTCGAAAGAAGCTGCTATGGAAAATGATTTATTAATTGATGTAATTTACGAACAAACTAGACCAGGCACGGTTAGGTAATTATTATGACAAATAGAAGAAAATTCTTAAAATACGTTGGTATAGGAGCAATCGCTTCATTATTATTTATGAATACAGGTTTCGCTTCAAATTCTGATAGTCAATTATCGAAAGTGTTAGAATCTGTGCGAGCTATGAATGTAAATAAAGTACAAATCGGCGAATTGGTTACAAAAATCGGTAAATCGTTTGTAGGGAAACCATACATCGGAGGCACATTAGACACTCAGGATACAGAAAGCCTGATATATAGCCTCGACGGATTCGACTGCGTAACCTTTTGTGAAACCACATTAGCTTTAGCTCGCATTGCGAAACAAAATCATTATACTACAAAAGACTTCGAATCTGAACTCACAAAAATAAGATACAAAGGCGGCAGAATACTCGGTTATGCTTCACGCAATCATTATTCTTCAGAGTGGATTATCAGCAATGTAGAGTTAGGAATATTAAAAGATTTAAGCAAAGACTTAAAAGGGCGGGTATTTTCAAGTCAAGTATATTTTATGAGCAGAAATGCAAATTTATATAAGGCTCTAAAAGAAGATCCGGCAATGACAGGCGAAATTGCTAAAAACGAATCTAAAGTTAACTCCACTGAACGCTATTATATCGCCAAAGCTGATATTCCAAAAATTTTATCTAAGATCAACTCCGGAGATATTATTATTATCGCTACTTCCAAACCGGGATTAGATTATTCTCATTTAGGAATAGCTTACAGAAATTCAAATGGTAAGCTATGCCTGATGCACGCATCTTCAAATAAAAAAGAAGTAATTTTAGACAGCGAATTATTAGATTATTTAGACAAGTCCAAATCAACAATTGGAATTTCTGTGCTTCGTCCGCTATAAATCCGAATTTTTCTATGACTACTTATTGGACGACTTCTTGAGAAATTATAAGTTGAAAACCTTCTGAAGGTTTTCGTTAATGCCGCTGAGAATTCCTTTCTTACAGATGCGACTATCCCATAAGTAGTCAT